>PMHN01000028.1 GCA_003156695.1 Gammaproteobacteria bacterium | reverse complement strand
TGATCGACGTCGTTGCCCGCGATCTGCCGGACCTGCTCGCGCGCATCGACGGCCGCGAGGTGAACATCGACAATCGCGCCGTGCAGCTCGCCACGCGTAACCTCGTCGTGGTGCGCGAGAAGCCGGACTGGCGCACCCAGCTCCTGGCGGTCATCGCCAACCCGACCGTGGCCTATGGGCTCATGCTCATCGGCATCTGGGGGCTTTTGCTCGAGGGCTACAATCCGGGTGCTGTGCTGCCGGGCGTGGTGGGCTCGATCTGTCTGCTGGTTGCCCTGTTTGCGTTCCAGATCCTGTCGGTCAACTACGCGGGACTCGCGCTGGTCGCCGTCGGCACGGCCATGATCATCGCCGAGTTCTTCTTTCCGACCTACGGCTCGCTGGGGATAGGGGGCCTGATCGCATTCGTCGTCGGCTCGCTTATCCTTTTCGACACCGACGTGCCCGGCATGAATGTCGCGCGTTCGCTGATCGCCGGCCTCGCCACCGCGGGTGCCCTCATGATCGCGGGCATCGTTTATGTGGCGACCCGCTCGCGGCTGCAGCCGGTGACGACCGGCACGCAGGCCATGATCGGTGCCAGCGCCGAGGTGCTCTCGGACTTCACCGGCCGCGGCCGGGTGCGCTATGGCGGGGAGCTGTGGAATGCCAGGAGCGAGGCGCCGCTGCACGCCGGCGACGCAGCGCGCATTGTCAGGGTGGAAGGACTAACATTATGGGTTGAACCGCTGCGCTGAGCGCGGCCTGACACCTTCGGAGAATCGCATGCCGTTCGGGATTGCCATCATTGTCATCATCGTCGTGCTCGTCTTCAGCTCCATCAAGGTGCTGAACGAGTACGAGCGCGGCGTCATGTTCACGCTCGGACGGTTTACCGGCATCAAGGGCCCGGGGCTGATAATCGTGTGGCCCATCGTGCAGCAGATGCGCAAGGTGGATCTGCGCGTCATCGTGCTGAACGTGCCGAAGCAGGACGTGATCACGCGCGACAACGTTTCGGTGAAGGTGAACGCGGTCGTGTACTTCCGCATCGTCGACCCCGGCAAGGCCATCATCCAGGTGGCGAACGCCTTCGATGCCACCAGCCAGGTCGCACAGACGACGCTGCGTTCGGTGGTTGGCCAGCACGAGATGGACGACCTGCTGGCGCAGCGCGACAAACTCAATGTCGACCTGCAGCGGATTCTCGACCAGGCCACCGAGACCTGGGGCATCAAGGTTTCCACGGTTGAGATCAAGGACGTCGATCTCGACGAGACCATGATCCGCGCCATGGCCAAGCAGGCGGAGGCCGAGCGCACCCGCCGTGCCAAGATCATCCATGCGGAAGGCGAGGCCCAGGCTGCGGAGCAGCTGGTCGAGGCCGCCGCGGAGCTCTCGAAGCAGCCCGCCGCACTGCAGCTGCGTTACCTGCAGACACTCGCCGACATCGCGCACGAAAAGACGCAGATCGTCGTTTTCCCGCTGCCCATCGATCTCATCAAGCCGTTCCTCGGCTCGCACGGTGAATAGCGGGCGCACGCTCGCCATAGCGGGGTTACTGCTGGCACTGGCGACCGTGTGCGGCGCCTTCGGGGCGCACGCGCTGCGCGGGCACCTGCAGCCTGAGCGGCTACAGGTGTGGGAAACGGCCGTGCGCTATCAGTTCTTCCAGTCGCTGGGTCTCATCGGCATTGGACTTACGCTGCGCAGTGTCGATAGCGGCGCGCTGCGCGCCGCGGCAGCGCTGATCGTGGTCGGCGTCGTGCTGTTCTGCGGCAGCCTGTATGCACTGAGCCTCGGCGCCCCCCGTGCTGTTGGCGTGATCACCCCGCTCGGGGGTCTCGCCTGGATCGGCGGCTGGCTGTTGTTCGCCTGGGGCGCGTGGCGCCATTGAGCACTGTTGAGTCACGTCGTTATGGGGGGGCGCGCGATCCGGCGGTGAAGCCCGGCGATGATTTCTATCAATATGCCAACGGTCATTGGCTGGCGAGTCACGAAATTCCGGCTGACCGCACTACCTGGGGCGCGTTCGATGAGCTGCAGGAGCGCTCGCTGCAGCAGGTCCGCGGGATCCTGGAGGGCCTGGCGAAGAACGCCGCGCCGGGCAGCAACGCCCAGAAACTCAACGACTACTACCAGGCCTATCTCGATACCGCTGCCATTGACCGACTCGGCCTCACGCCCGCGCGCGCCGGCCTGGATGCCATTGCGGCCGCCAGGACGCCCGCTGACATCGCGCAGCTCATGGGGCGCCAGGAACTGCGGCTCACGGGACCGGTTGACCTCGACATCGATATCGACTGGAAGGATCCCGACCACTACATGGTGAGGATCTCCCAAAGTGGCCTGGGTCTGCCGGATCGCGATTATTACCTCAAGGACGAGCCCGTCTATCGCGAGCTGCGCACCAAGTACACGGCGCATATCGAGCGCCTGCTGAAGCTCGCCGGCGACAGTGACGCGTCAGCGGGCGCAAAGTCCATCGTCGAACTCGAGGGCCAGATCGCCGCGGCGCACTGGCCGCGCGCCAAGCGCCGCGAGCGCGATCTCACCTATAACCCGCACACGCGCGAGGAGCTGGCGAGCTTCGCGCCGGGGTTGCCGTGGCCGGCGCTGCTCGCTGGCGCGGGGCTGGAAACGCAGTCGCGCTTCATCGTGCGCGAGAGTGATGCGGTGCAGAAACTGGCCGCGCTCTTTAACGAGGTGCCCGTGCCGCGCTGGCAGACTTACCTGCGCTACCACTATCTGGTAGGCAATGCCGACGTGCTGCCCAAGGCCTTCGATGATGAAGTATTCGACTTCTACAGCCGCACTTTGCACGGCCAGCAGGAGCAGCGGGCGCGCTGGAAGCGCGCCGTGCGCGCGGTCGACTTGGGGCTGGGGGAAGCCGCCGGCGAGCTGTACGTCAAGCGCTACTTTCCGCCGTCCTCGAAGCAACAGATGCTCGAGCTGGTTGAGAACCTGCGCGCCGCCTACCGGGAGCGTATCGGGCATCTGCCATGGATGGGCGCGGATACCCGCAAGCTGGCGCTGGAGAAGCTCGCGGCGTTTCATCCCAAGATCGGCTATCCGGACAAGTGGCGCGACTACTCGGCCCTGGACGTGAAGCCCGGCGATGCCTTTGGCAACGTCACCCGCGCGGTGGCGTTCGAATGGCAGCGCCAGGTCAAACGTCTGGGCGGACCCACCGACCGCGGTGAATGGGGAATGACACCGCAGACCATCAACGCTTACTACAACCCCACCTTCAACGAAGTGGTTTTTCCGGCTGCCATTCTGCAACCGCCGTTCTTCGATCCCAACGCCGAC
>PMHN01000125.1 GCA_003156695.1 Gammaproteobacteria bacterium | reverse complement strand
ACGGAAGATATCGAGCAGCTTGCGTCCGGGCACGGTGATGTCACCGGGCTGCTGCACACTCACTTCACTGGTGGCCACCAACTCCACTTCCAGATCGCTTCCCGTCACGCTCAAACGGTTGTCGCGTGCTCCCAGGAGCACGTTCGCCAGCACCGGCATGGTTTGCCGTCGCTCCACGACTCCAATAACACTTTGCAGGGGAGCGAGGATGTCTTCGCGTGCAGCGGTCAGCTTCATGGGATTAACTCTCTATCTGGAATCAAATTAGCTTTATATAAAGACTTATAGTTAAGACTATAGAGCCTGTGCATAACGAGTATAAAAAAACTTCGGCTGTTTCCTCAGAGCCTTAGCACGCGTTTCGCGGCTGATAAGTCTCCGCACAAGCTGCCGGACTTCTGTGCCAGACCTGTGGGTAAGTTATCCACAGTTTCACACACAGAAAACCCACAGCGAAACAACCCTCAACCCGCCAGGGTTCTCAACAGGTTTGAATAATCTTCCTTCACGCGCTGTTCCACGTCACGCAGTTGTTTGATCCGCTTGCAGGCGTGCATCACCGTCGTGTGATCACGGCCGCCGAAAGCATCGCCGATCTCCGGCAGGCTGTGCGTGGTGAGTTCTTTCGCGAGCGCCATGGCGACCTGCCGCGGCCGCGCCACCGAACGGCTGCGTCGCTTGGACAAAAGATCCGCCATGCGCACCTTGTAGTAATCCGCGACGGTTTTCTGGATATTTTCGATGGTGACCAGCTTCGCCTGCAGCGACAGCAGGTCCTTGAGCGCTTCGCGCGTGAACTCCAGCGTGATCGGATGCCCGGTGAAGCGCGAATTGGCGATCACCCGGCGCAGTGCGCCTTCGAGTTCGCGCACGTTCGAGCGGATGCGTTTGGCTATGAAAAAGGCCACTTCCTCGGGAAGCTGGACGCCCGTGGCATGCGCCTTGGTCATGAGGATCGCCACGCAGGTCTCGAGTTCGGGCGGCTCGATCGCCACCGTCAGTCCCCATCCAAATCGCGACTTCAGCCGCTCCTCGAGCCCCTCGACCTCCTTCGGGTAACGGTCGCAGGTAAGGATCACCTGGTGCTGGCCCTCGAGCAGCTCGTTGAAGGTATGGAAGAACTCTTCCTGCGAGCGCTCCTTGCCGGCAAAAAACTGGATGTCATCGATCAGCAGCGCATTCAGCGAGCGGTACGCGGTCTTGAACTCACTCATGGCGCCATGCTGCAGCGCACGCACCATGTCGCCCACGAAACGTTCGGAATGCACATACGCAATCCGCGCTTCCGGGTCGCGTTCCTTAATGAGATGCGCGATCGAGTGCATCAGGTGGGTCTTCCCGAGACCCACGCCGCCGTACACGAACAGCGGGTTATAGGCCCGGCCGGGATTTTCAGCGACCTGCAGCGCCGCAGCCTTCGCGAGCTGGTTGCTCTTGCCCTCGACGAAGGTGGCGAAAGAAAAGTCGGCGTTGAGCCGCGCGCCGACCACCAGGCCTTCCGCCCGGCGGGGCTTCGCGGGCAATAGCGGCGGGGGGGCACCCCGCAGGGGCAGCGCACGCGAGCCGACTTCCACGGTCACGATGGGGGCATCCCCGGTGCTTTCGTCGCGCAGCAGTTCCCCGATGCGCGGCAGCAGGTTGGCGTTGACCCAGTCCACCACGAAGCGGTTGGGGGCCAGCAGTTTCAGGGCACCATTGCCCTCCATGGCCTGCAGCGGCCGCACCCAGGTATTGAACTGCTGCTCGGGAAGCTCCGCTTCCAACGCGCCCATGCAGCGAGTCCAAAGGGACGCTTCCACGCGCGTTGCCTCCGCGACGTTTCTTGTGAACGTTAAGGAAAGGGCTGCGAAGTCTATACCGGTCGTGCGACGTGCTGAAGATTTTCGCGTGCGCTTTGTATTGACACCTTGGCGCTCAACGGCTTAGCCTTGCCGCCCTTTTTTGACTGCCACGAATCGTTCCACGGAGCCCACGGTATGAAGCGTACCTATCAACCGAGCAAAGTGCGTCGCAAGCGCACCCACGGGTTCCGTGCGCGCATGGCAACAAAGACTGGCCGCAGGGTCCTCGCGCGGCGCCGCGCCAAGGGCCGGCGTAAGCTGATACCCTAGAATCCATAAGGTCGCCCGCGCGAACAGTACTTGCAGCGCAGCTTCGCGACCCCAAGATCTTCTTAAGTCAGGGGCTCAATGCGAGGGCAGCTCACTCTGCCGGCGCAGCGTCGCCTGCGGCGTAAATGCGACTTCGACGCCGCGTACGCGCGCGGCCGGCGTTTGGGTGACGGATTTTTCAGCGTGACAGTGATGAACAATAAGCTCACCGCACCGCGCTTAGGAACGGCGGTGGGCGTGCGGGTGGCGGGAGGCGGGGTCGCGCGTAACCGCATTCGCCGCATCATTCGCGAGTCCTTCCGTCTGCACCAGCGTGAGATTCCCGCCGTGGACCTGGTGGTGAGCGCGCGTCCGCGCGTCAAGGGCGCGCCGGCTAGGGCGCTGCACGCGAGCCTCGAAGCGCTGTGGAAGGAAGTTGCTGCACGATGCGCGGCTGCGTCGCACTCCTGATCCGTGTGTACCAGTGGACCGTGAGCCCGCTGCTGGGCCCGCGGTGCCGCTTTTATCCCAGCTGTTCGCAGTACGCCCTCGATGCGGTGCTGCGCTTCGGCGTTGTCAAAGGCGGCTGGCTCGGGCTCAAGCGCCTCGGCCGCTGCCACCCGTGGCACCCGGGGGGCTTCGATCCCGTGCCGCCCGCGACGCGCTCTCTTGCCTGCACCCACCACGCTCATGACCAATAACTTCATCACCAACAGCCCCCGCGTTTATCTGTGGGTCGCGCTCGCAGCGCTGCTGCTTCTCAACTACGAGGCATGGATGCGCGACTACGCGCCGCCACCGGGTGCAGCAACCGCTGCCGCGACCACGGCCAGCGCACCGGCGGCGTCACCCGCGAACGACCTGGGCAATCGTGTACCGGACGCGTCCGCGCCAGCGGCCGCGACAGGTAATGCGGGCGCGGGAGCGCAGCCACCCGCATCGTCTTCGGCCGCTTTGGCGGCTGAAGTGCCGGGCGGACCGGCAGCGGCCGCGACCAGCGCCAGCGTCGCTGCTGCCGCACCCGTAGTGCATGTGCGCACCGATGTCCTTGACCTCGACATCAGCACCCGCGGCGGCACGCTCGAGCGCCTCGACCTGCTCGCTTATCCCCTGGTCAAGGGCGAGCCCGCACCGGTGCGCCTGGAGAATACGGACCCCGCGTCGCTCTACACACTGCAGTCGGGCCTCACCGGTTCCGGGAGCGCGTCCTATCCGACGCATCTGGCCACCTGGGCGAGCGCCGCCGACAGCTACACCCTCGATGGTGGCGATGAGTTGCGAGTGCCGCTCACCTGGAGCGAAGGGGGTGTGAACGTCACCAAGACCTTCGTGTTCCACCGCGGCAGCTACCGCGTGGACGTGGACTACGCCGTGCACAACGGCGGCGCCACGCCCTGGGCTGCGCGTCCCTACGCGCAGATCCTGCGCGACGACCCGCCCACCAAGCGCTCCTACTTCAACGTCTCGAGCTACGCGTTCCACGGGCCGGCGCTGTACGACGGCACCAAGTACCGCAAGCTCAAGACTGACTCGGCGGATGACAGCCACCTGGCGCTCGACGTGCGTAATGGCTGGGTCGCAGCCCTGCAGCATTATTTCGTGAGCGCGATCGTGCCGCCGCGCGAGGTGCCGTGGCACTTCAGCCTGGGGGTCTCGGGGCAACAGTACCTGCTGACGGCCACAGGACCTGAAAGGACCGTGGCCCCCGGTGACAGCGCGCAGTTCACCACCACGCTGTTCGCCGGACCGAAGCTGCAGGGGCAGCTCGAGGCGACGGCCCCCGAGCTGGGACGTGTCGCCGATTACGGGAGCCTGTATTTCCTCGCCCAGCCGCTGTTCCGCGCGCTCGCTTTCGTGCACAAGGTTACCGGCAACTGGGGCGTGTCGATCATCCTCGTCACGCTGCTCCTGAAGCTGTTGTTCTATCCCTTGTCGGAGGCGAGCGGCCGCTCCATGGCCAAGATGAAAACCCTGCAGCCGCGCATCAAGAGCCTGCAGGAAACCTACGCCGACGATCGCGAGAAGCTCGGCAAGGCGATGATGGAGCTCTACAAGCGCGAGAAGATCAACCCGGTCGCCGGCTGCCTGCCGATCGTCATCCAGATTCCCGTGTTCTTCTCGCTCTACAAAGCGCTGCTCGAGAGCGTGGAGATGCGCCAGGCGCCGTTCGCGTTCTGGATCCACGACCTGTCCTCACGCGATCCGTTGTTCATCCTGCCGGCCATCATGGCGGTGGCCATGTTCGTGCAGTACAAGCTGAACCCCGCGCCGCCGGATCCGGTGCAGGCCAAGGTGTTCATGTTCATGCCGCTCGTCATGTCGGCGACCTTCGCGTTCTTCCCGGCGGGACTGGTGCTCTACTGGGTGACCAACACGGTCCTGTCGATCGCGCAGCAATGGAATATCAACCGCCGCATCGGGGCGGCGATGGCGAAGCGGACCTGACGCGAAGGCGCCGCCGTCAGCTCGCCGGGCACGGATCGTTCAAGGCGACGGGTCGCGCACCTGGCGGCGCATCCGGCGCCGGGAACAGCTGACCGAAAGTGAAGGCCTCGGGATGCGGGCCCTTGCGCCGCAGCGCCTCAAGTCTCCCGAGGGCTTCCGCTACGTCGGGCCGATGTCCGCGGGGCACCCACCACAGCACCAGGTACGAATCGCTCATGCGTTCGAACCATTCGCGGCGGCGGCGCACGATCTCAATGTGCCCGCCGTGGTAGACGAACTGCCGCAGCGCCTCCGCATCCCGCCACACCGACATGTTGACCAGCATGTTCTCATCAGCGAAGGGCCGGATCGCGGTGGCGTCCCCGGCCTCGGTCTGCAGGCGCCACACGAAACCCGGCGCCGCATCGGCGAGCGCGTTGATGCGCTCGAGGTTGGCGGCGAACTCCGCCATGACCGGCGAATCCATCGGCCCCCTGACGATGCCGATGTTCAGCTGTGCAAGCTCATAGGCCGACATGAGTGCGTCGCTCGCTTAACGGTCAACACGAGGATAGCGAAGCGACGGGTGACGGGACAGCGCGACGGGGCTAGCCTTGTTCCCGGCCCCCATGACGCGCACCGACACCATTGCCGCCGCAGCCACGCCCCCGGGAAGAGGCGGCATCGGGATCGTGCGCATCTCGGGCCCGAAGGTGCCGGAGCTGGCCGCGGTGCTGCTCGGCGGGAACGTGCCCAAGGCCCGCCACGCGACGTTCGCGCGCTTTTTGGATGCGCAGCGTCAGCCAATCGATGCCGGCCTCGCGCTGTTCTTTCCCGCGCCGCATTCCTACACCGGCGAGCACGTGCTGGAACTGCACGGTCACGGCGGCCCGCTGGTGATGGAGGCGCTGGTGTCGCGGGCCGTGGAGCTCGGCGCGCGCCGTGCGCAGGCCGGGGAATTCACCCAGCGGGCGTTCCTCAACGACAAGCTCGACCTCGCGCAGGCCGAGGCCATCGGAGATCTGGTGGAGGCGGNNTGCGCACCTACGTCGAGGCGGCGATCGACTTTCCGGAAGAGGAAATCGATTTCCTCGCCGACCGCGAGCTCGCCGCACGCTTCCAGGCGGTGCGCGACCACTTCGAGGGCGTCTCGGATAGCGCACGCCAGGGACGCCTGCTGCGCGAAG
>PMHN01000183.1:136-13860 GCA_003156695.1 Gammaproteobacteria bacterium | reverse complement strand
GTGATGAAGGTATCGGTAAAATTCATCGCCGTGCTCAAAGGTCAATGCGCATAACCAGGCATCCTGGCGCGATTTGCCGAGCCACGCATAAAGCCGCCCGATGGCTCGACGCGTCCTGCGCCATGGAAGTCCTACGCAACATTGCTAATGCTCCTGCGGCGTCGGGTTTGGATTGTTCGCCGGCTGCACACTGTTATCGATCGTAATCGGCGCACCGCTCTTGAGCTTGATCTGCCCGCTGGTGACCACCTCGGTGCCTTCGTCGATGCCCTTGATGATCGCAACCTGGTCGCCGCGCGTCGCGCCGGTGGTCACAAATGTCTGCTGTACGACGAGTGCGTCGGCGGGCAGCGGCGGGGCCTTGTCCTTGCTTGTCCCCTTCGCGGCTGGTTGCTGCGCATTATGATCGGCGTTTTCAGCGGCTTCTGCAGCCCGCTTCTTATCCGCCTCGCTCTTCTTCATAACCACGAACACGGTCTCGCCATACGGATTGTAGACAACCGCGGTCTGCGGCAGCGTCAGATAGTGCTGCACGCCGCCGGCCTCGACCGCAACTTTGGCGAACATGCCTGGCAGGAGCTTGTGGTCCGGGTTCGGGATGGTGGCCTCGGCCTGGAAGTTACGGCTCGACGGGTCGATCGCCGGGTCAATCGCGTTCACTTTGCCGCTGAAGCTCACGTTCGGGAAGGCGTCGCTCGTCAGCCCCACCGGTGACCCCGGGTGCACCAGCGTCAGCTGCTCCTGCGGCAGACGGAAGTCGACGTAGATGGGATCGAGCGCTTGCAGGCTCACCACCTTGTCGCCGGTGTTGAGGTACTGGCCGGGGTTCACGGTGGTGATGCCGAGATGTCCGGCAAAGGGCGCACGCAGCGCCTTCTTTGCCACTATCGCGGCTTGCGCCTCCGCCTGGGCACGCTTATTCCTGAGATCCGCGGCATCCGCGTCGAGCTGCGCCTGGCTGATCGCCTGCGCCTCGAACTGCACCTTGTCGCGCGCGTACACAGTCTGGGCCAGATCCGCGGCCGCCTGCAGCGAATGCAGTGTCGCAACGTCACTGTCGGCGTTGAGCTGCACCAGCACCTGACCGGCCTTGGCGTCATCGCCGGACTTGAAATCGACGCTGCGCACGAGTCCCGCGAGCTCGGTCGTGATGTTGACGCCGCGCACGGCACGCAGGCTCCCGACCGCGGACAACTCCGGCTGCCAGTCAGAGGAGCTGGCCGTGATCGTGGTGACGGTCTGCGCCGGCTGCCCGGCGGCCTTCATTTTCGAGATCATGCTCATGATCTGCCAGACCTTGAGGCCCGCCAGAACCGCGATCAGCAACACGACCGCGACGACGACGATAATGATGCGTCGGCGCCTGAGGCGACGGGTTTCTTCCCGTTGGGGGTCGTCCAGCACAGTGTTCAAGGCCGATTCTCCTTCGTATTCTCCCGGTTCCACCAGCCGCCGCCGAGCGCCTGGTAGAGCGCTGCGGTATCGGCGTAGCGCGCGGCCTGTGCCTGCACGCGGCTTTGCACGGCCAGCTGGTACTGGCGTTGCGCGGTGAGCAGCGCGAGGTAACTCACGCCGCCCGCCTGGTATTGCATCTTGGTGATGGTGAGCGCCTCGCGAGCGTCGCTCTCCGCAGTGTTGTTCGCCTGCAGTACGCGCGCATCGCCCTCGAGGGCGCGCAAGGTGTCAGCCACGTCCTGCAGCGCCGCCAGTACCGCCTGGCGGTAGTCGGCAGCGGCGCGCTCGAGGCTGGCGCGCGCCGCACGCTTCAGGCCGAGCAGCTCACCGCCGTGAAACACCGGCTGCGTGAGCCCACCGGCGAGACTCCAGACCATTGAGCCGCTCTTGAACAGGTCGCTGGAGTTGAGCGCTTCGGAGCCAACCGAGCCGGTGAGGTTCAGCTGCGGGTACATGTTGGCGGTTGCGACGCCGAGCTGCGCGGTGGCCTCGTGCAGCAGCGCCTCCGCCGCCTGCACGTCCGGGCGCTGGCGCACCAGTTGCGCTGGCACCGACAGTGGCAGCTGCTCGGGCAGGCTCAGCTGCTCCATGTTGAAGTCCGGCACGCTCGTGTCATCGGGAGTGCGTCCGGCGAGCACCGCCAGGCGGTGCTGCGCCTGCGCCAACTGCTTCTCCAGGGCCGGCAGCTGCGCCTCGTTGGTGGCGACCTGCGTCTGCTGCGTCAGCAGGTCGGCGCGCGAGGCGCCGCCGACGTCGAACTGGCGCTGTACTACCTTCAGCTGCTGGCGCTCGCTGGCGATGATGTCGGTGAGCGCGGTGATCTGTGCGTGCAGCGAAGCGATGTTGACCGCGGTCGTAACGATGTTGTCCGCCAGCGACAGGCGGGCCGCCTCGAGCTCGAAGCGCTCGTAATCGGTCTGCGCCGCGAGCCCTTCCACCTGGCGGCGCGAGGCACCAAACAGGTCGAAGCGGTAGCTGACGTTGAGCGTTGCGCCGAAGACGTTATAAATGACGGCGGGCAGCTGTGGCTCACCGAGCAGCGCTCCGGGTTCGCGCTGCCGCTCCGCCAGCCCCTGGGCGTCGACCTGCGGCAACAGCAGTCCACCGCGGTTGGCCTTGTAGGTCTCGGCAGCGTTGAGCAGTGTTGCCTGTGCGGACTGCACCGTCGGGCTGTCTTTGAGCGCCTGGCGCATCAGCTCATCGAGCGCGCTCGAGTGAAACAGCGTCCACCATTCGGCGGGGATGTCGCGGTCGGGCGCGAAGCTCTGTGCCGCGCCACCGGCACCGGGTGCGGCGACGGTGGCGGTGGGCTGCGGGTCGCGCGTGTAGTGAGTGGTGTCCGGGGCCCGCGGCGCGTGGAAATCGGGGCCGACCGCACAGGCCGCAAGGGCCGCGGTGGACAGGGTGGCGGCGCACAGCCCGCGCAGGCTCGCTCTCATTGCATCCTCCCGCACTGATCCACGGCCTTCACAAGCGCCTTCACCAGCCGCGAACGTTCTTCGGACGTGTACGGGGACAGCCGTAACAGCTCCCCGAACAACAGACCGTTCACCGCCAGCAGCACCAGCGCCGAGCGCTCGAAGCCGCCGGGCAATTGAGCGAGTTCGTCGAGCAGTTCGCGGTAACCCGCGCGGCAGTGCGCCATGAGTTCCGGCTTGTCAGCAGCTGCGGCGACCAGCGCCGCGCCCGTCGCCTGGCGGTCCGGGTGCAGCTCGAGCAGCACGCGCACGCGCTCGCGAAACTGCTCCAGNNCACACGGGTGGGCGCGCCACCACGGCGCGCACAGCGCGCCGCGACCTGCGCCTCGACGTCAGTTAAATAGCGCTCGAGCATGGCCTCCAGGAGCGAATCCTTCGACGGAAAGTGATGCAGTAGCCCACCTTTACTTACCCCGGCGAATTTTGCGACCGCATCGAGCGTCAGGTGGCCGGCGCCGGTCTCAAGGACGGCTCGCTCGGCCGCGTCCAGCAGGCGATCGCGCGCCGGCAGGTTAGGAATGGGGTTGCGAAAATACACAGGCGGCGGACTGTACCGACCGGACGGTCTGGCCGCACTCCCCAAAAAGATAGAGGCGCCCCCATCCATGAGCGAGGCTGGCGCCTTGGCCCTCTGGGCTCCAAGTCCTACTTCAGCGGCGAGAAATCGGTCGGACGCATGTACGTCGCGTCGATCTTCTCTACCGACTTGTTGGCCTGCTCGGATTTCAGCATCTCCTGAAACCCCGGGTCGGCCCGCATCGCCTGCCAGTTCCTTTCCGCTTCCTCGCGGTTGGCATGAGCCACCATAAAGACGAAGGTGCTGTTCAACGTCTGGTCCGCAGCGGCGCCATCCTCGGCCACCCAGTAACCCACAACCTTCAAATCATGTTTGGCCAGTAGCTTTGAAGTTGTGTCGCGGAACCGTGCCTCCAGTGCCGGCATTTTGCCCGGGACAGCATGATAAATTCGAAGTTCGAATACACGATTGCTTTCGGCCCTGGCCTGATTGCCGTGCACGACGTTGGCCGTGATCAGAGAACCAGCGGCAAAGGAAACCAGGGTGATACCGCAAGCAGTCATTCCTAATGCACTAAGTCTCATATTGCCTCCGACAGCTTCAGGTTGACGTTGGGTGTCTCGTAAGCCATGGGTTATCGTAATCACACGTGGCCGTTGTGCGCATGTGCCGAACTGCCGCGGGCAGCGTGTGACTTTCGACCTATACCGCTATGTCCGTCGTGCGGGTAGGCTTGAATCCGACCATGGATCCGCTGCAATTGCCCCGTACCCTGCTCTTCACCGGGATCGCGGCATGGCTCGGCGTATCCCTCACTACTGCGATCGAGGCTCAATTCACGCTGCGTTTGCTCGCGTGGGCCTGTGCGAGTGCCGGCTTCATCGGTGCCTTTCTCTGGAGCACCCGCACTGCTCGCCGCCGCCCGCTTGTCGCCCTCGCGTTTCAGAGTGCATGCGCCGTAGCGATGGCGGCTCTTTTCTGCAATGGCTACGAGGGACTGCTGCTGGTTCTGCTCGCCGCGCAGCTCGCACTTACTACCAGTTCTCAGCTCGGCTTTGCTTTGATCGCAGTGCAGTCGCTGGCGCTGACTGTGGCAGTCGCCTCGCAGTGGTTCCCGCGGGCTGCACTGCTCCTGGCGCCGCCGTACTTTGGCTTCCAGCTACTCATGTTCGCTGTCGTGCGGCTTTTGACTGAGGAGCGGCACATGCGCGAGGAGGTGGTTCGCGCCCACGCGGAACTCTTACGGATGCAGAGCGCGCTTGCCGAGAAAAGCCGCGTCGAGGAGCGCCTGCGGATGACCCAGGAGCTTCACGATTCACTCGGCCATCATCTGGTCGCCCTGAGCCTGAATCTGGAAATCGCAGCGCATGAGTCGCAAGGAGCAGCGCGCGTAACCGTGCGCACCGCTCAGACGCTGGCGCGTGCGTTGCTGCACGACGTCAAGCAGATCGTGCATAGCTCCAGAGACGAGTCACCGGTCGACCTGGGATCAGAAATCCGCCGGCTCGCGGAGGAACTGCCGTGGCCAAAGCTGCATGTGATCTGCCCACCCGACCTGCAGGTGCAGGATGGACCCGCAAGCCGCGCGATACTGCGCGCCGTACAGGAGATCGTCACCAACAGCATTCGTCATGGTGGAGCCGGGAACCTCTGGATTACGATCGAACGCACGGCGGACCAATTGCGACTTTCAGCGCGCGATGACGGTCAGGAGGTTCATGNNCGCCAGCGGCTCGAGGCGCTCGGCGGTACGCTCACCGCGGCGCCCGGGGCTGCGGGAGGCTTCGAGGTTTGTGCAGCACTGCCGTGTCAGGCGCGGGACCCGGGATGATTCGCGTGCTGCTCGCGGACGACGAGCAACTTATCCGGCAGGGCTTTCGCCGGCTGCTCGAGATGTTCGAGGACGTACAGGTGGTCGCCGAGGCGGCGGACGGCGAGCAGGTGCTCGCAGAGCTGGCGCGGCTCGAGATCGACATCGTCCTGCTCGACGTCCGCATGCGACGGATGTCGGGGCTGGAGGTGCTCGATGCGCTGAAGGGCCGGGCGACACCGCCAAGCTGTCTCGTGCTTACGACGTTTGACGACCCCGAGCTGCTGCTCGAGGCGGCGCGGCGCGGCGCGGCTGGATTTGTCTCCAAGGATATAGCGCTTGAAGAACTCATCGCGGCTATTCGGGCGGTGGCGGCCGGAGCAAACTGGTTCCAGCCAGCGCTCACATCGAGTCTGCGGCAGGCGCTCCTGCGGCGCAGGAACGGCGCGCTCGCGCACAACTGCGGGACCCTCACCGAGCGAGAGATTGAGGTGCTACGGCTGATGGCCGGAGGGCTAACGAACCGCCAAATTGCTCAATCGCTGCAGACCGCCGAGGGTACGGTCAAGAATCAGGTTTCCAGCATTCTTGCGAAGATGGCGGTTCCGGATCGGACGTTGGCAGTACTGACCGCAATCGATGCGGGGATAGTTTGACGGGCTCACGGCGGCGTCGGTCCCTCGCTGACACGCACCAGGTCCTGCGGACGCAGCCATTTGCGGAACCCCGCCTGGACCGCTGCACCATCAAGCTCGATGTAATGGTGCGCCGCGATGGTGGGTTCATCCAGCGGCAGGCCGAGGTCGCTGCGCGCGAGTATCCCGCGGGCGATTTCCGCGATCCCCGCCTCGCTTAAGGGCAGCTGACGCAAGAGACATGCTTTGACGCGGGTCAGCTCATCGGCACCCACCGCCGTGTCCTGCATGACCGTTACCTCGCGCGACACCATGTCGGCCGCCTTCACCACGTTGCCAGGGTCGCTGGCGTACTCGACCAGGTAGACGCTGCGGGTGCGTCCTGCCTGCAGCACCGAGTCCACCGAGTACACCAGGCCTGCGTTCTTGCGCAGGTCGATACTCAGGCGCGTGGCATAGAAGCTGCCGCCGAGTACCGCATTTCCGAGTTGCAGGGCGTAGTAGTCCGGATCCGAACGCGTGAGGGCGAGTGTCTGCGCCAGGATCACGCGATCCTGGACCCGGCTTGCATCCGGCACCGCGATGGTGCCCGCGCGGTTGGCGGGCGCCGCCGGCAGATCGATCGCCGGTGTCGGGCCGTCGGCCTTCCAGCCGCCGAAGTATTTCCCAACCGCGGCCCGCGCGGCCTCCGGAGTCACCTTGCCGATCACCACGATGGTGGTGAGATCGGGCCGGAACACATGCTGGTAGTAGGCGCGCACCTTGGCCGGGTCGAGTGCGCGCACCGACTCGGGCGTCGACATGCGCAGGCTCGGATCCTCCGGTGGAAACAGCGCCGCGCGCAGCGAGCGCTGTGTCAGGAAGCCGGGACTCGCGTTGCGGGCCGCGACACCCAGAGCCAGCTGGCCGCGGATGACGGTAAGTCCCGCATCGGGCAGCCCCGGGTGCAGTTCGTTATCGGCAAGCAGCTGCAACGCACGATCGAAATGCTCCGCGAGTGACTGCACCGAGAAGTCGGTGCCGGCGTGTTCCTGTGCGCCGATGGCATCAAGGGCCTCCTGGAACGCCACCCGATCCAGGCTTTCGCTGCCCCAGGTGAGGAGCCGATCGAGCAACTGGGCAGCGCCCTCCTGGCCCTTGAACTCCTCGGTTTCCGGCCGGTTGCGGATGTGACCGTAGACGCTCACGGTGTCACTGACATCTTCCGGCTGCACAATGAGGGTGAGGCCGTTGGGCAGCGTGCTCACGAGCGGTCGCAGCGTCGAGGCCGGAACCTCCAGCCGCTCCAGCGCCTTTTGGGCCCACGGCGGCAGCGCGGTCGGATGCGCTTCCCCGAGTGCGATCGATTCCTGGCCGCCGAACCCGCCGCCCGAGGGCACGGGGGCGCCCGAGCCGCGCGGCAGCATGACCCCGGTGATGGCGTCCTTAAGATCGAGGTATTTGCGCGCCACGCGGTTGACGTCCGCGACCGTCACCCGCTCGATGCGCGCGAGATCCTCATCCGGGGATGTGAGCCCATAGAGGGCGAGCGCATCCGACCAGACCGAAGCCAGCTCGGGAATGGAGTTGCGCTGCAACTGCGCGGCACTGCGCTCCTGGAGCTTGGCCGCCTCGACCAGATCCGCCGGCACACCCTCGTGCGTCACGCGTGCGAGGATGGCGCGCACAGCGCTTTCGAGGGCCTTGGGGTCATCGCCGCTGGTGAAGGAGAGCACTGCGTAGGCGAGGCTCGCCTCGGGCAACGGATCAAGCGCGAACTCCGCACCAATCGCCTTGCCCTTTGGCACCAGGCCGTAGAGCTCGAACCGCCGGCTGCTGAGCACATCGGCGAGCACTTCGAGCGCGGCAAAGTCCGGATCCTTCGGGCCCGGCACGCGCATCGCGATCATGAGAGTGCCATTAGGCCGGTCGGTGTCCACGGTGAATGAGGCGCTCTTCACGGCTGCCAGGTGCACGCGCGGCTTCGCCGGCAGTTTCCTGGCCGCGATGTCCCCAAACAGCAGCCGCACCTCGCTCAGGGCGGTCTGCGGATCGACGTCGCCCGCGATCACGAGGATGGCGTTGTTGGGTGCGTACCAGGTGTCGTGGAAGCTCTTCAGCATCTGTGCGCTGGTCTTGTCGAAGGAGGGGCGAGTGCCGAGCGCATCGTGCTCGTAGGGTGTGCCGGCGAACATGCGCGCGCGCAGCTTCTCGAACAGCCGGTAGGAGGGTTCGGACATGTCCTGTGCCACCTCCTGCTCGATCGCGCCGCGTTCCTTGTTCCACTCCTGCGCACTGTCGAGGACCGCGCGCATGCGCAGCGCCTCGATATGCAGCGCGACGTCCAGATCCTCCGCCGGAACGGTGAACAGATATTGCGTGAGGTCCTCGCGCGTGTTGGCGTTGAAATCACCGCCGACGACGCTGCCGATATCCGCGAGCTGCTCGGCGGTCAGCCCCGGGCTGCCGCGGAACATCATGTGTTCCTGCGCATGCGCCGTGCCGGGAAACCCCGCCGGCGTCTCATCCGAACCGACCAGGTAGTTCACGGAGGTCGCCACCACCGGTGCCAGGGCGTTGCGCACGATGACGACGCGCAAGCCGTTCGGCAGCGTGGCACGCAACACGCCGGTCTCGCCCGGTTCACCCGCAGCGCCAGGCTCTTNNCGTCGGCGGCGCCCGGCTCTGGTGCTGCGGCCGATGTGGCGGCGCTCGTGCAGGCGAGAGATCCGATGAAGGCGCCGAGCAGGGCGCCGGCGCGCGTGAGGGCGCGCGCGTGAGAGTGGTGCGGCATGGCGAATTCCCGTGTAGGAGAACGCGAGTATATGCGATCACGCCTGCGCCATGGTTCGTCACAAAGCATCGTCGCTTTGGCGTTTTTGCTGCATTCGCCAGCCCGTCCTGCACGCTGCAATGGCAGCCGTAGGGGAACTCGGTTCGTTCCCCCATTCCGACAGGCGACAGGAGGCTTATATGACGACCATGACTTCGAAACTGCGGCTGAGCGCGCTGGGCTTGAGTGTGGCCGGGTGTCTTACCGGGTTGCCGGCGCACGCCGGGGCTGCCGGCGCCTGGCTCGGTGACCGCTACCACCGTCAGCAGGCAAACGCGGCGACGCTGACCGCAGATCTTGACCACAGCGAGGCGCAGCGCGCGCAGCTCACCGCGCAGGTTACGCAGCTTGATGACTCCCTCGCGCAGACGCGCGCGCGCGATGAAAAGCTCGGCGCAACGCTGCAGCAGGCCGACCAGCTCGGTCTGGATGTGAGCTTTCGCACTGACGACGACGGCGTCGCCGTGCAGGCGATGGGGCCGCTCCTGAAACTCGGCGCGCTAGTGGCGAGCCTGCCGCAGGCGCAGCTGCGGGTTGCCGGCTACGCCGATCCGCGCGGCTCCCCTGCCTACAACGAGCAGTTGTCGCGACGGCGTGCCGCGAGTGTTGCCGCCGTACTCACCGCCGCCGGGGTACCGCAGGAGCGCATCCTCATCGAGGCGCATGGCAACGCGCAGGCAAGTGCGGCGGACGGCGATCTGGATGCCTACGCCCTCGAGCGGCGGGTAACGGTACGGGTCGAGCTGCCGGTATCCGGGCAAGTTGCGCGCCGTGACTAGGCCGCTCCCGGGCCGTGAGGAAGGCGCGCCGCGGTTGTTGCAGCCGGCGGCGCGCCTTCGCGCTAGAATTTCCTGGCATGAACACCTGTGCCGCGCGCTCATGAACACCGCCATCGTGCGCCTCGACGGCGCGGTTGCGGCGGAAGTCTCCGAGCCACCCGCCGATCGGCTGCTCGCCGGCAACCCGCAATTGCAGGTGTGCAACTACTTTGCCGACAGCAGCCAGCAGTTTTTCGCCGGCCGCTGGTCTGCCACGCGCGGAAAATGGCGCGTGCGCTACACGGAGAACGAGCNNAAGCGGGTGCATCCCGGGCGGCGGCGCCAGGCCGAGCGTATAGCCCAGACCCTCGCGGCCGGCGACGCGTTCGTGGTCCCGGCGGGGTTTTCCGGCACCTGGGAAGTGCTGGAGGACTGCTCCAAGATCTACGCAATCTTCGAAAGCCGCGGCTGATCGTCAGGGAATTTGGGCGTCGGATCCGGATCGCGTTCTGTTTAAGGTGTTGACGACACCGTCGCACCCTGTCCGCGATCTTGCCGGAGCGGTGGCCTTGCCTCAGCTATGCAGTGCGAGGGGTAGCTCGCCGAGTGTACTTACGCCGTTTGCCGCCGATCCATGCGAGAGCGAGTCCGATACCACAGGCAAGAGCTAGCGACTGTGTGGACGGCTCAGGAACCTTGACGTCAAACCCGGTTACGAGGCCCACCGAATCCGTGGTAGCGAGCGTGGCAGGAAACGGCGAGAAGCCTCGGCTCATCAAAGAACCTGAGCTGTCAGCCTCCAGGTAGGTCGTCATTGACCCGGAGGAACCCGGGGCATTGGTTATGACTGTAAGCAGCAAATTGCCGGCGGACGGATTGTAATCGAAGTTACTCGAAAGAAAGAAAGTAAAGGCACCCGTGCTGCCAATCTCAGACTCCGCCGGCGGCAGTCCAGAAAACACCAAGGTTTGGTTGGCGCCAATATTGTTCGCGAGATTCTCATTCAATCCCCCGACACTCGCACTGGTGGTCGACAGATAAACCTGGAACGGAGTCGCGGTCAGCGTGTCGCCAGTATTGTTGTAATAATCAAAAAAGGTTAGGGACGAGACGTTAATCGACCCCGCGAAGGCGCTGCTGGAGTAAACCTGTTGGTATTCGCCTACCCAATTGTAGAAACCGAAGGGCAAAGAGTTTCCAGTATTCCCAGTCCCCACAACCACCTGTGCGCTGCCAACACCCGATGCCAGCAGTGCAACGAAACCAAGAAACAAGCCACGATATCGGACGGTCATTTCCATCGCGTAGTTCCCCGAAGTTATCGTTGGAGTTATTCAGGCGGACACTAACATGGTGCTGCGAATGGCGCGAATATCAATGCGAGTCCAGGCCATGCTGGCTATATGTAAAACGATACGCATGAAACCGCGTCGCGCACTCTGAGCCTGACATAACACGCTATCGGCTTGACAGCGGTCGCAAATCCACGACGGTCTCCTTTGAGCACCTCTCTTATACGTGTGACGCTCAGTCGTGGGTGGAGATCCTGTTTAATTCCGGAGGTGTGCCGTGGAACCCGTGGTCATAAGTGCAGCGCGCGCGAGCGCGTTCAATCTGTCGGAAATGGAAATGCTTGTGGGCAGTGTCATCGTGGTGGCGCTGCTGGCGTGGATGGTGTTCTCGCGCATGCGGCGCGGACACGATCATCAGCCGCAGCGGCACGCCTGACACGCGTCTTCGAGCGACGATACTGCGCTATTTCCCGCGCAGCACGTCGACGAGCGTGCCGAACATCTCGTCGATCTGCTCCGGGGTAACGATGAGCGGCGGCGAGAGCGCCAGGATGTCCGCGCTCTGACGCACCAGCAGGCCGCGCTCGAAACACTTCGTATACGCTTCGAACGCCCGTGCTCCGGCCTTGCCGGCCATGGGCGCAAGTTCCAGTCCGAGAATCAGTCCGTAGTTGCGCACATCGATGACGTGCGGCAGTCCCTGCAGCGCATGCGCGGCGTCTTCCCACTTTTTGGCGAGCGTCCTGGCGCGCGTGAGTAGTCCTTCGCGGCGGTAGATATCGAGGGTCGCGAGGCCCGCCGCACATGCGACCGGGTGCGCTGAGTACGTGTAGCCGTGGAACAGTTCGATGCCGTCCGGGCCCTGCATGAAGGTGTCGTACACGGCCTTGCTGACCAGCACTCCGCCCATCGGCACGCAGCCGTTGGTCATGCCCTTGGCAAGCGTGAGCAGATCGGGCGTGACGCCGAATTCCTGGGCGGCAAACGGCGCGCCGGTGCGGCCGAAGCCGGTGATCACCTCNNGGGTGAATCCGCCATCGCGGATCACCTCGCTGAGCTTGGCCTCGCCCGCCTGGGCCCCGAGCCCCTCGCCCACTTCCTGATCGAGCGAAGTGGGGACGCAGATCATGGTCGAGGCGTTGTAGTAAAGCCGCCCGACCGGATTGAGATTGTCGGCCGGACGGTCGCCGGCGATGGGCTCGACGATCACGGCGGCAATGGTGGAGGCATCGTGCAGCGCCACCAGTCGCTCGAGTTCATCGGCGAGCTGTGCGCCGTGCGCCGGCGCGCCCCGCGAGAAAGCGTTTTTCGCGAGGTCATGCGTGTGCTGCAGGTGATCGACGCCCGGCAGCAGCGCTGTTGACCAGGCCTTGCGGTTCGGCGAGATGCCGCCGACCGAGATGCCGCCAAATCCCACGCCGTGGTAACCGCGCTCGCGGCCGATGAGACGCGTGCGGGTGGCATCCCCGCGCGCGCGGTGCCAGGCGAGTGCGATCTTGAGCGCCGTGTCGACCGCCTCGGAACCGGAGTTGGTGAAGAACACATGATCGAGCCCCGCGGGCGCGATCTTCACCAGCTCGTTTGCCAGCGCGAACGCGCCCGGGTGTCCCATCTGGAACGGCGGCGCGTAGTCCATCGTTTCCAGCTGCTGTGCCACCGCCGCGGTGATCTCGCGGCGCCCGTGGCCGGCGTTGACGCACCAAAGGCCCGCGACCCCGTCGAGAATCTCTCGCCCGTCAGGGGTCCAGTAGTGCATGCCACTGGCACGCGCCAGCAGGCGCGGCTTTGCCTTGAACTGCCGGTTGGGCGTGAAGGGCATCCACAGCGCTTCGAGATCGGAACGCTGCAAAGACGGACTTGAGTTCGACATGACGGACCCGATGCGCCAAACGGTGCGGCGCGGCTGAACCTGGGGAGCTGCGAATGATAAATAAAGTGGACAACAACAGCCACGGAAGGGATATTTCAGACCTGATTGTCTAGGATATTAAACACCATGAGCATCGACGTCGGCGCACGCCTGCGCAGCGTCCGAACCACATTTGGGCTGTCCCAGCGCGAGCTTGCACGCAGGGCTGGTGTTACCAACGGACTCATCTCTCTTATCGAGCAGAACCGGGTGAGCCCGTCCATCAGCTCCCTGAAGAAGGTGCTCGACGGGGTACCGATGCCGCTGGCCGAGTTTTTCACCATGGACCTGAGCGTGGCCCCCCAGGCCTTTTTCGGCGCGGACGAACTGGTCGAACTGGGCAACCCTGAGGTTTCGTTGCGCCTGGTGGCCGCGCAGCGCGCCGGCCGCCAGCTCACGATACTGCATGAGCGCTACGCCGCTGGTGCTGCTACCGGCGAGGAGATGCTGGCGCATCGCGGCGAGGAGGCCGGAGTTGTGATCCGCGGCCGGATCGAGCTCACCGTGGGTGGCGCCAGCCGCGTACTCGGGCCGGGCGAGGCCTATTATTTTGCCAGCCAGCTCCCGCATCGCTTCCGCAACGTCGGGCGTGAGGCGTGTGAGATCATCAGCGCCTGCACGCCGGCGACGTTTTGAATCTCAAGGTCGGTCATCATGAACGCAAAACCCAACAGCACTTCCTGGCACGAGCGCGCGCGCTCACTGCAGTTGCGCACGCAGGCCTTCATTGGCGGCAACTACGCGGATGCCGCTTCCGGCGCCACCTTCGACTGCATCAACCCCGCCACCGGCAAGCTCCTGGCGCGGGTCGCCGCCGGGTACGATGAAGACATCAACCGCGCGGTGAGTTCCGCCCGCGCCGTGTTCCGGGCGGGTAGCTGGGCGAATCTTGCGCCCACGGAGCGCAAGCGCCTGCTGATGCGGTTCGCGGATTTGATTCTGGCGCACGGTGATGAGCTGGCGTTGCTCGAAACGCTCGACATGGGCAAGCCCATCAATGACAGCCTGAAGGTGGATATCCCCGGCGCGGCGCGCTGCCTGCGCTGGTATGCGGAAGC
>PMHN01000183.1:0-127 GCA_003156695.1 Gammaproteobacteria bacterium | reverse complement strand
CGGCGTGGAAATTCGCGCCCATCCTGGCCGCGGGCAACTCACTGGTGCTCAAGCCCTCGGAGAAATCCCCGCTCACGGCGATCAAGGTCGCAGAACTTGCCGTCGAGGCCGGCATTCCGCCAGGAGT
>PMHN01000362.1 GCA_003156695.1 Gammaproteobacteria bacterium | reverse complement strand
CCTGCGGCACCGCGCGGATGGTTCTCACGTTAGCGGTGACGTCCTCACCGGTCACGCCATCGCCGCGCGTGGCGGCCTGCGCGAAGCGGCCGGCGCGGTAGGTCACCGCCACCGCGAGCCCGTCGAGCTTCGGCTCGGCGAAGTAATCGAGCTCGCCCTCGATACTTAAGCGTTCGTGGATGCGCCGGTCGAAAGCCTCGACGTCTGCCTCCGCAAAGGCGTTGTCGAGGGACAGCATCGGCACGGGGTGTACGATCTCGCCAAACGCCGCGCTGGGGGCTCCGGAGACGCGCTGTGTCGGGGAGTCAGGCGTAATGAGCTGCGGGTGCTGCGCCTCCAGAGCGCGCAACTCGAGCATCAGCCGATCGTACTCGGCGTCGACGACCAGCGGCTCATCGAGGACGTAGTAGCGGTAGTCGTGTTGCGCGATCTGGGCGCGCAACTCGGCGGCACGCGCCGCCGCCGCCGGTGTCACGCGAGCGATCCGCTGCCGATGCGCTCGCGCAGCAGTGCGATGCGCGCGGAGGTCAGGGGACTGCCGCGCTCGTCCTGCAGCACCCCGTGCAGCCGGTCGTTGAGGTTGCGCGCGGTGCTGATGAGATCCTCGAACGCCTGCGAGGCCGGCCGCGGACCGGGCAGCACGGCAAACAGCGACAGGCCACCGAAGTGCTGTGAATCCATGGTATCGGCGTCGAAGGTTCCCGGCCGCGTGAGGCTGGCCGCACTCAGCACGGCCCGCTGCTCATCGTCGGGTTTGTGGAAGATCGCAAAGCGCCCCAGTACGAAGCCTTCAGCCGCGAGCGCCTGGCGCAGCGAGCGGCCGACGAAACGCTCAGGGGTAGCCGCCACCAGCCGCAGCGACACAATCTGCCGGTGGGCATCGGGCGGCCAGTCCACCACCGGTGACGGGCCGGCAGGGAGTCTCGGAATCTCCTCGCGAACGGGCTCCGACGGCAGCGCGCCGACCGTGTTGCGGGCGTCCTCGACACTCGGCGGCGCAACTTCAGTAGCCGTGGCCGGCGGGTCTTCTGCCATCTCAGCGGGCGTCGCAACCGCGCCGGCCATCGCCGCCTCCACGGGATCCACGGGATCCGCGGGATCGGCGGGATCCGCGTGCTCTGGGCGCGCTGCGTCGTGTGCGGACTGCAACGGCGACAGTACCGGCACGGCCGGCACTGCCGGCACTGCCGGCCGCCGCTCGTGCGCGATTTCCACTACCGGCAGCTCGCGACCCACGAGCGGATCGCGCGCGCGCATTTCAGGTAACGCCAGGGACTCACGCGTGACCCGTACGCCCGCGCCCTGCGGCTCGGGGTCGCGCGCACCGAAGCGCTCGGCGCCAGCGCCGCTCGCCTGGCGCGGACGGCGCCGCTCCCACCAGATGAGGGCGAGAATGAACACCACACCAACAATGAGCAGCGTCGCGCGCAGCTGCGACATCACCGGACCTCTTGTTGTCTGAGGGACATCACACCGCCGCCAGGCGCACCGCTTCGTCGACGTCGACCGTAACCAGACGCGACACACCCGGTTCGTTCATGGTCACCCCGATCAGCTGCGAGGCGAGTTCCATAGTGCTCTTGTTGTGGGTAATGAACACGAACTGCACGCGTGCCGACATGTCGCGCACGATGTCGCAGAAGCGACCGACGTTGTGTTCGTCGAGTGACGCATCCACCTCGTCGAGCAGACAAAACGGCGCCGGGTTCAGGTCAAAAATCGCAAACACCAGCGCCACGGCCGTGAGTGCCTTCTCGCCGCCCGACAGCAGGTGGATGGTGCTGTTTTTCTTGCCCGGTGGCCGCGCCATCACCGTCACCCCGGCGGTGAGCTTGTCATCACCGGCAAGCTCAAGGTAGGCATGACCGCCACCGAAGAGGCGCGGAAACTTCTCGCGCAGGCCGGCGTTGATGCGCTCGAACGTGTCCTCGAAGCGCGAGCGGGTCTCCTTGTCTATGCGCCGCATGGCTTCATCAAGGGTATCGAGCGCGGAGGTGACGTCGGCGTACTGCCGGTCGAGGTACTCCTTGCGCTGCGTGTGATCCTGCAGCTCGTCGATGGCGGCGAGATTGACCTGCCCGAGCTTCTCGATCTCGGCGCGTGCCGCGCCGAGCTGCAGCTCCCAGTCCGGCACCCGCGCCTCGGCGGCCAGGCGCGCGAGCACCTCGGCAAGATCACAGCGGGTCTCCGCGAACTGCTCGGCGAGCGCCGCGCGGCGCACGTGGGTCTCCTGTGCCGCGAGGCGCGCCGTGTCCATCGCGTCCCGCGCGCCGTTGACGCGCTGTTGCGCCGCGAGACGGGTTTCATCCAGCATCCGCAGGGCGCCCTCCGCCTCCTCAAGCGCGCCGCGGGCGATGGTCAGCTCGGCCTCGACCCCCAGGCGCAGCGCCAGGGTTTCATCCAGCCGCGCGCGCGCGGCAAGGATCGGCGCATCTCCGGAGGCGAGCTCCTGCTGCAGCTCCGCGCGCCGCCGCGTGAGCTGCTCGCGCTGTTCAGCCATGCGCGCCATACCGATCGTGACGGAGTTCGCGGTGGCACGGCGCCCCTCGACCCGCACGTGCAGGTCGCGGGCCTCAAGCTGGGCCGCCTGCGCGCGTGCCCGCGTCTCCACCAGCGCCGCGCGACGCTCGTCGCGCTCGCTCTCGAGTGCGCCGTGAGCGGCCTGCAGGCGTTGCGCCGCCTCGAGTCCACGCGCGAGCTCGGCACTCGCGCGCGTGAGCGCCTCGCCGGTCGCAGCGCGATCGCGCGTCACTTCGTGCGCGTCCTGTTGTAATTGTGCGCGGCGCGCCTGCGTACCCTCGGTGCGGGCCCGGGCCGCCTCGAGAGCGGCGAGCAGATCCGCGTGCGTGCGCTGCCCCTCCTGGATGCGCGCCTGTGCGGCATCGCGCCCGCTCTCCGCCTGCGCGAACCCGGCACGCGCGGCGCTGAGCTGCGCATCGCGCGCGAGCACCTGGGCATCGGCCTCGGCCGCCGCCATCCGTAGGGTTTTCAGGCGCTGCTCTCGCTCGATGACGCCGCCACGCTGCTCGGCGGCACGGCTCACCCGCAGCCAGTCGCGCCCCACCCACTCCCCGTCGCGCGTAATCCGCGACTGTCCCGGCGCGAGCGTGCCGCGCTCGCGCACTGCCTCCTGCAAGGAGCCGGCGGTGAGTACCCCGGCGAGACGCTCGAGCACCGCCGTCGGAGCCTTCACGTGCGCCGCCAGCATCGTGTGCGCGCCGCCGCCACGCGCGGCGGCACCCGTCTGCACCAGGGTGACCCGGCCCGCGTCGAGCCGCCCGAGCGCGGCGACCGAGGCCTCGAGTTCCTCGACGCACACCGCTTCAAGGTATTCACCGAGCGCGGTCTCAACCGCCCGCTCCCAGCCGGCATCCACCTCGAGTGCCGCGGCAAGTCGCGGCCGGCCGGCCAGCCCCGCCGCGCTCAACCAGTCGGCGGCCTTGCCGGCGTGGTCCGAGAGCGCCGCGGCCTGCAATGCCTCGAGCGACGTGAGCTCGGCGCGCGCGGCTTCGCGTGCGGCGCGTGCCACCTGCAGTTGCTCTTCGGCCTGCAGCTGCGCGGCGCGGCGGGTCTGCACGTGCTCGAGCGCCGCTGCCTGCGCCCGCATCAGATCCTCGCCGGCGGTGCGCGCCTGTGATTCCTGGAGTGTCAGCGACTGCAGCTGCTGCGCGGCGTCCTGCGCGGCGGCGCTCTCATGCTCGGCTGCGAGGCGCTCGGCCTGCGCGCCGAGGCGGCGCAGCTGCGCTTCGAGCTGCTCTATGCGGGCGCGTTCCACCTGCGCTGTCTGGTCGGCGGCGCCGAGCGCGCGGCTATGCGCTTCCCAGCGCTGCTGCCACTCCAGCACGGCGCCCTCGGCGTCTTCCAGCGCCGCGGCGGCGTGCGCTTCGGCGTGCTGCACGGTGGCGAGTTGCGGCGTAAGCGCAGCGAGTTCCGCGCGCACTGCCGCCAGCTGCTCCTCGTCCCGGGCGCTATGCGAGGCAAGGTCCGTGAGGGTGGCGTCGGTCTGGGCGAGATCGGTGCGCTGGCGCTCGCGCAGCTCGCGGGTGTGCTCGATGCTCTGCTCAAGGCGCGAAATGTCCGCGCCGACCTGGTAGTAGCGCCCCTGCACGGTCGACAGCGTGTCGCTGTGTCCGGTGTGCACGACGCGCTGCTTCTCGATCGCGGCCTCCGCGGCGCGCTGTGCGGTGAGCTCGGCCTGCATGGCGAGCTCGCGTTCGCGCACTGTCGCGTCATGCACTTCCGCGCCACTGTCGAGGTCACGCAGGCGCAGTGCCAGCACTTCCGCCGTCAGCCGCCGCTCCTCTTCCTTCAGTGCCTGGTAGCGGCGTGCCGTGGCGGCCTGGCGCTGCAGGTGGCGGATCTGCTTGTCCACCTCGTCGCGCAGGTCCTGCAGCCGCTCGAGGTTCTCACGCGTCTCGGCGACGCGTGCCTCGGTCTCCTTGCGGCGCTCCTTGTAGCGCGAGATCCCCGCCGCCTCCTCGACGAAGGCGCGCATGTCCTCCGCCCGCGCGTCGATGACGCGCGAGATCATGCCCTGCTCGATGATGGCGTAGCTGCGCGAGCCTAAGCCCGTGCCGAGGAACAGATTGGTGATGTCCTTGCGGCGGCAGCGGCCGCCGTTGATGAAGTACGCCGAGCTGCCGTCGCGGGCCACCTGGCGCCTGAGTGAAATCTCGCTATAGCTCGCGTAGGCGCCGCCGATCTTGCCATCGGCGTTGTCGAACAGCAGCTCGACGGAGGCCGTGCCGACGGGCTTGCGCGTCGCCGAGCCATTGAAGACCACGTCCGCCATGTTGTCGCCGCGCAGGTATTTGGCCGACAGCTCGCCCATCACCCAGCGCACCGCGTCGATGACATTGGACTTGCCGCAGCCGTTGGGGCCTACGACACCGGTAAGATTACTGGGGAAGCTGATTTGCGTGGGGTCGACGAAGGATTTGAAGCCGGCAAGCTTGATCTTGGTCAGCCGCATCTCTAGTTTCTTCCCCGTGCCGTCCGTTTTTGCTGAGCAGCCGGCGAAAGTCACGCCTTTCGCCGGCGACAACGAAGCCGATGTCCGACAGAATCCCCGCAGGGGATTCTGTCCAGTAACCTAGTGTAGAGGAATATGCCCGCGAGTCCCACAACCGAGCTCGAGACTTTTCAGAACCCGCAGGCCGGCCGTGACTACACGATCCGCATGCAGATTCCCGAATTCACTTGCCTGTGTCCACGCACCGGGCAGCCGGATTTTGCAACGCTCGAACTGGAGTACGTGCCCGACCGGCTGTGCGTGGAACTGAAGTCCCTCAAGCTCTACATCTGGTCATTCCGCGATCGCGGCGCGTTTCACGAGGCGATTACCAACGAGATTGCCGACACCCTTGATGCCGCGCTGCACGCGCGCTTCCTGCGGCTCAGCGCGCGCTTCAACGTCCGCGGCGGAATCTACACCACCATTGTCGCCGAGCGACGACAGCGGGATTGGCAGCCGGCCGCGGCGGTGACCCTTCGGTAAGCCAGGCCCCCGGCGCAAGCGGGGTGCGGAACACCTGTACAGCACCAAGTCGGCCGGTATAATCGCGCGTTCTTCAAAGGGGCTACCCCTTCCAGGAGCGACTGAATGCCGGCCAAGAGACCTGCACCGAGGACCAAGGGCAAGAAATCGGTGAGCCGCGCCACGGTAAGAAAGACCGTCGCGCGCGTCAGGACGTCCGCGGCCCGCGCGCACAAGAGCGCCGCGGCACCAAGGAAAACGGCCACGCACGCCGCGGCCGCGGCCGCCATCGAGGTGAAGAAACCCCTGCGAACCCTGCCGGCGAGCGGGCCGCGCAGCGCCGGCGGCGTAATTGCGCCAGCCCGCGCACCTGTCACGACCGTGAATGCCGACGCCGAGGACGCCGAAGCCGGCGAGCCCGGGAGCCTGCTGGCCGGTCCGCGCAACGTACAGCCGTACATCGCCAAGCGCGGCGAGCTGTACATGAACAAGGAGCAGCTCGCTCACTTCCGCAGCATCCTCAACAGCTGGAAGCGTGACCTGATGGTCGAGGTGGATCGTACCGTCTCGCACATGAAGGATGAGGCGGCGAACTTCCCCGATCCAAATGACCGGGCCACCCAGGAAGAGGAATTCAGCCTGGAGCTGCGCACGCGGGACCGTGAACGCAAACTGATCCGCAAGATCGATGAGGCGCTGAAGCGTATCGAGGACGGCTCCTACGGCTACTGCCTGGAGACCGGCGAGGAAATCGGCATCAAGCGCCTCGAGGCCCGCCCGGTGGCAACCCTGAGCATCGAGGCACAGGAACGGCGCGAGCGGCGCGAACGCCAGTATGGCGATCGCGACGATCGCTACCGCTAGGCGCGCCTCCCAAGCTCCGCCGGCGTGACGGCGCGGCAACACGCCTACGTCGGGCGCTTCGCGCCCTCACCCACCGGATCCCTGCACTTAGGCTCGCTGCTGGCCGCGGTCGGCAGCTTCGTGGACGCGCGCCATCATGGTGGGCGCTGGCTCGTGCGGATGGAGGATCTGGATACCACGCGGGTGGTCCGCGGTTGCGCCGATGACATGCTGCGCATGCTCGAGGCTTTCGCCCTGCACTGGGACGGCACGGTCCAGTACCAGAGCGCGCGCACGCCACACTACCGGCAAGCGCTTGAGGAGCTCACCAGGCGCAATCTCACCTTCGAGTGCAGCTGTACGCGACAGGAGCGCTTGCCCCATGGTGGCTATCCGGGCACCTGCCGCGCCGGCCCGCGACGCTCCGGTCCCACCGCCACACGCTTTCGCGTCGGGGATGAGCGCATCGAATTTGCCGACCGCATCCAGGGCGCCTGTACCTTCAGCCTCGGCCAACTCGGAGACGTCGTCGTACGGCGCCGTGACGGCGTGATCGCCTACCAGCTCGCGGTCGTCGTCGACGACGCGTTGCAGGCAGTGACGCACGTGGTGCGCGGTGCAGACCTGCTCGACAACACGCCCTGGCAGCTGGCCCTGCAGCGGGCTCTCGGCTTGCCCGTACCCGGATACGCGCACCTGCCACTGGTCGTCGAAGCACACCGGGGCAAACTCGCCAAATCGCGCCGCGCGCTCGCCGTGCAAGCGGGCAACCCTGGTGCCCTGTTGCACCAGGTCCTCACCCTGCTGGGGCAGCAGCCTCCGGCCGAGCTTAAGGCTGAGCCCGCGGGAAGCGTACTGGCGTGGGCCGCTGAGCACTGGCGCCCGGGGAGCATGCTGGGTGTTAGGGAGGTTGCGGCTTCTCCATAGAAGCTACGACAAGTCAATTTCGTAAGGCGAAGTTGGGTTTGTGGTGCCGTTGTAATAAGGTAGCTGCCAACACGTACGCACTATGGAAGGTGCATAACCCATAGTGAAGGACGTGCGATGAGCGAACCGCGCACCATAAAGAAGTATCCGAACCGGCGGTTGTACGACACTGTCGAGAGTCGCTACATCACCCTGGACGACATCCGTCAGCTCGTGATCGAGCGGATCGATTTTGTCGTGATCGACAAGAAGAGTCAGGGGGACATCACCCGTTCCATCCTGCTGCAGGTGATAGCCGAGCAGGAGCACGGTGGTGAGCCGCTCATGAGCCGCGACTTCCTCTCGCAAATGATCCGTTCCTACGGCGGCGGCATGCGCGGCATGGTCGGCAGCTACCTGGAACAGAGCCTGAAGCTGTTCGCCAACCAGAACGCGGGCAGCGGCCCGCAGACCTGAACTGCCGGGCGGTCCTCACCGCAGCCGATGTCTGCGAGAATCGCTTCCTGCGATTCTCGCCAATAGACTTACGCGGCGTCGACGTCACGCATCGACAGGCGGATGCGGCCCTGGCGATCCACCTCGAGCACCTTCACGCGGATTACGTCGCCTTCCTTGAGCTTGTCGCTCACGCGCTCCACGCGCTCGTTGGAGATCTGCGAGATATGCACCAGGCCGTCGCGGCCCGGCAGGATGGTTACGAAGGCGCCGAAATCCATCAGGCGCGCGACCTTGCCCTCGTAAATCTGCCCCACCTCGACGTCGGCGGTGATGAGCTCGACCCGGCGCTGCGCCTCGCGGCCGGCCGCGCCGCTGACGGAGGCGATCTTGACCGTGCCATCACTCTCGATATCGATGGTGGTGCCGGTCTCTTCGGTGATCTGACGGATGACCGCGCCGCCCTTGCCGATGACGTCGCGGATCTTCTCCGGATCGATCTTGAGCGTGATGATCGAAGGCGCCCACTCGGACATCTTCGCGCGTGGCTCGTGAATGACCTTGTTCATCTCATCGAGAATGTGCAGGCGGCCAGCGCGCGCCTGATCCAGAGCGACACGCATGATTTCCGGCGTCACGCCTTCGACCTTGATGTCCATCTGCAGGGCGGTCACGCCGTCTTTGGTGCCGGCCACCTTGAAGTCCATGTCGCCGAGGTGATCCTCGTCGCCGAGAATGTCGGTGAGTACCTGGTAGCGGGCGCCTTCGAGCACCAGCCCCATGGCGACACCGGCCACCGGCGCCGTGATCGCGACTCCGGCATCCATCAGCGCCAGCGACGTGCCGCACACGCTTGCCATGGAGCTCGAGCCGTTGGATTCGAGGATTTCCGACACCACGCGCACCACGTACGGGAAGGTCGCCATGTCAGGCATGACCGCCTTTACGCCGCGCCGTGCGAGGTTGCCGTGGCCGATCTCGCGGCGCTTCGGTGACCCCATCATGCCGGTCTCACCGACCGAGAACGGCGGGAAGTTGTAATGGAGCATGAAGCGTTTCTTGGCTTCGCCTTCGAAGCCTTCAATGCGCTGCATGTCGTCGCTGGTGCCGAGGGTTGTGGTCACCAGCGCCTGGGTTTCGCCGCGGGTGAACAGCGCCGAGCCGTGGGCGCGCGGCAGCACGCCGACCTTGACCGTGATCGGACGCACCGTCTTGGTATCGCGGCCGTCGATGCGTGGTTCGCCGTTCAGGATGCGCTGGCGGACGATGTTGCTCTCGAGCTTGAAGAGCGCGCTCTCGACATCCTCGGCGCTGAACTTGGGCTGCTCGCCGGCACTGAGGGTGGCGAGCGTCTGGGTCTTGATCTCAGTCAGACGCGCGTGGCGCTGCTGCTTTTCGGTGATGGTGTAGGCCTGGGCGAGCGCGGTCTGCGCGTGCAGCGCGATGGCGCTCGTCAGTTCCGCGTTGTCCGCACTCGGTTGCCACTTCCAGCGCGGCTTGCTCACCTCGCTCGCGAGTTCCTTGATGGCGCGGATCGCGATCTGCATCTGCTGGTGGCCAAACACCACCGAGCCCAGCATGACCTCTTCGGAAAGCCCCTTGGCCTCGGACTCGACCATGAGCACGGCATGCTCGGTGCCGGCCACCACCAGGTGCAGCTGCGACTCGGTGAGGTCCTTCGCCTGCGGGTTCAGCAGGTACTGGCCGTCCTTCCAGCCGACGCGTGCCGCGCCGATGGGGCCACTGAAAGGAATGCCGGAGAGCGCCAGCGCCGCCGAGGCGCCCAGCAGCGCCGGGATGTCGGCGTCGATTTCCGGATCGAGCGACAGGACCGTCGCGACCACCTGTACATCGTTGTAGAAACCGTCCGGGAACAGCGGGCGGATCGGCCGGTCGATGAGCCGCGAAGTCAGCGTCTCTTTTTCAGTCGGACGCCCCTCGCGCTTGAAGAACCCGCCGGGGATGCGCCCCGCCGCGTAGGTCTTCTCGACGTAGTTGACGGTCAGGGGAAAGAAATCCCGGCCCGGCGTGGGGGTGAGCTTGGCGCAGGCGGTAACCAGTACCACCGTATCGCCCATGGAGACGCGCACCGCGCCTTCCGCCTGGCGGGCCATTTCGCCCGTCTCGATAGTGACTGTGTGGGGTCCGTACGGAAACGACTTGCTGAGGACGCTCAAGGCTCAATCCTTAAAAAATTGGAGGTTGCGGGCAAAAACACAAAGGCCGCGCGTCGAAACGGCGGCCCTTGGTTTTCAGCGGCGAAGGCCCAGGCGCTCGACGAGCTCCTGGTACTTGTCGGGTTGCACGGCTCTGAGGTAGTCGAGAAGCTTGCGACGCTGGTTAACCATCTTCACCAGCCCGCGCCGCGAGGAGTGATCCCGCTTGTGCGCGGTGAAATGCTCGCCGAGGCCGTTGATGCGCTCGGAAAGCAGCGCGACCTGAACTTCGGGGGAGCCGGTATCGGCCGGCCCGCGGCGGTACTGCGCGAGGATTCCGCCCTTTTTCTCGGTGGTTAACGTCATTGCCAGATTGTCCTAACTACTTGGTCTTTAGAGCCTTTTGGTAAGCCGCGCATTGTACCCGGCTTGAGCCCCGTGCTTCAAGGGAAGAACCCGGGCACTTTCCGGTCGCGGGGAACGCCGCGACACTTTATCCAGGTCCAGGCGGTCAACCCTGATTGCTTGTGCCCGTTACCTGAAGGGCCTAGGCTCGTTCCTGAGGTGATTGCCATGCGGAAAACTGCGTTTATTGCTGCTGCCCTTGCGCTCGCGCTCGCCGCGTGCGCGAGCACGCCCTCCTCACCTGGCGCGGCGAAGTCTGCCGTGGCCAGGACTCAACCGCCGCCCGGGTGCGTAGGCTCTAGCGCCATCACGCGGCCGCCGGATAGCCCGCAGCAGCCGTGCGCCGGTTTTGGCAGCGTGTACACGAAGGACGACATCGATCGCACCGGGGCGACGAACATGGGAGACGCGCTGCGGTTGCTCGATCCCACGCTCACGGTTCGCGGTCCGTAGCTGCGAGCTGTGGCGCGAGATTGAGGAGCCGGCGCGGTTGAACGCCGCCGGATCCGTCGGCCGTGCCGAGGCCTAAGAATTCCCCTGAACCGTCGTAAAGGCGCACCAGCTCCCCTGGCGCGGACACGCCCTGCATCGCAATCCGCTGCCCGTGGCGCAGGCGCTGCACCTCCGCCGTCGATAAGGTCACCGCCGGCAGGTGCAGCAGTGCGCGATCGGCTGGCAGCAGCGTGGGTCCCGCGCCTGCGCTGCGCGCCTGGATGAGTGACTCCAGGGTGTGCATGGGTTCGCTCGCGAAAGGCTCGACGTACAGTCGGCGCAGCTGCGTCACGTGGCCGCAGCTGCCGAGCGCCACGGCGATGTCCTGCGCCAGCACGCGGATGTAGGTGCCCTTCGAGCACAGCGCCTCAAGATCGAGGCGCTCCGGTGTCGCCTCGTGCACGGTGAGGGAAAATAGCTCGATATCGCGCGCGCTGCGCTCCACGGTCACACCCGCGCGCGCCAGCCGGTACAGCGGCTGCCCGTCGCGCTTGATTGCGGAGTACATCGGCGGCACCTGCCGCTGCGGACCCAGAAAGCGATTGAGCGCCGCCTCGAGTGCGCCGTGCGCGAGCGCGGGCACGGGCGCGGTCGCGATCACCTGACCCTCCGCGTCCCCGGTCGCGGTCTGCGCGCCCAGCGCCACGGTGAAGCGATAGCACTTGCGGCCGTTCAGTACCTCGCCGGCGACCTTGGTGGCCTCGCCGAGGCAGACCGGCAGCATGCCGGTGGCGAGCGGATCAAGACTGCCCACGTGGCCGGCCTTTTCCCGCTCATAGAGTGCGCGCACGCGCTGCAGGGCTGCGTTCGAAGACAGGCCGCGCGGCTTGTCGAGCAGCAGGATTCCGCTCGGCACGCGCTTGGCCGTCAGCGCCGCGGAATGTCGGCGTCGGAGGCTGAATCAGGCTCTGCGGGCGCAGCATCGGGTTCAGCGGGTGCCTGCCCGTGGGCACGATCGCCCGCCACCGCGCGATCGATGAGACTCGCCAGCCGCTCCGCGCTCACGGCGCTGTCATCGAACACGAACTCCAGCCTGGGTGCGTGCCGGAGTCCCAGGCGCCGGCCGAGCTCACCGCGCAGGAACCCGGCGGCGCGCGTGAGTCCCGTGCGCACCTGCTCGGGCGGGTTCAGCGATGCAAACGGGGTAAAGAATATCTTCGCCGTTGCCTTGTCGGCGGCCATGCTCACCGCCGTGACAGTCACGTTGCCCACTCGCGGGTCCTTGACCTCGCGCGCGATGAGCGCAGCGAGCACCCGCTGGATCTCCGACTCGATACGCTGGTTGCGGGCCTGCGGCATTACTGCAGCGTTCTCGCCACCTCGACGCGCGAGAAGCACTCGATCTGGTCGCCGACCCGCACGTCCTGATAGTTCTTCACGCCGATGCCACACTCGGTGCCCGCGCGCACTTCGCTCGCCTCGTCCTTGAAGCGGCGCAGCGACTCGAGTGCGCCCTCGAAAATGACCACGCTTTCGCGCAACACGCGAATCGGGTTGTTGCGCTTGACCAGTCCCTCGGTCACGAGACAGCCCGCGACCACGCCGAACTTGCTGGAGCGGAACACCTCGCGCACCTGCGCCACGCCGACGATCGTCTCCTTGATCTCCGGCTGCAGCATGCCCGACATCATCGCCTTCACGTCATCGATGGCTTCGTAAATGATGCTGTAGTAGCGCACTTCGACGCCGGTCTCCTTGACCGCATCGCGCGCGCCGGCATCGGCGCGTACGTTGAAGCCGATGATCAGCGCCCTGGAGGCCGCCGCGAGCTGCACGTCCGAAACCGTGATGGCGCCGAGTCCCGTGGCCAGCACCTTCACCTGCACCTCATCGGTGGAGAGTTTGTTGAGCGCCTCGCGCAACGCCTCGGCGCTGCCCTGCACGTCGGTCTTGATGAGCACCGACACGACGCCCGCCTTGGCGTCGCCCATTTGCGAGAAAGCATCCTCGGGGCGCGGGCTCACGCGTGCGAGTTTGTTGTCGCGGAACTTGCTCTGCCGATACAGCGCCACTTCGCGCGCCTTGCGCTCGCTTTCCACCGCCAGCAGCTCATCACCGGCGTTGGGTGCGGTCGAAAGTCCCAGCACTACCACCGGCATGGACGGCAGCGCCTCGGCCACCTGCTTGCCGTTCTCGTCGAACATGGCGCGCACGCGCCCGAACTCGGCGCCGGCGATGATCGGGTCACCGGTGTGCAGCGTACCGCGCTTCACCAGCACCGTGGCCACCGCGCCGCGGCCCTTCTCGATGCTCGACTCGATAACGACCCCGGAGGCGAGCCCGTCGCGCGGCGCGCGCAGCTCCAGCACTTCTGCCTGCAGCAGGATCGCGTCCAGCAGCTTGTCTATGCCGGCGCCGGTGCGCGCGGAGACGTTGACGAACATGTTCTGCCCGCCCCACTCCTCGGAGATGACCTCGTGCTTGGACAACTCGGTGCGCACGCGCTCGACCCCCGCCTCGCCCTTGTCGATCTTGTTGATCGCCACGACGATCGGCACGTCCGCAGCACGCGCGTGCTGGATCGCCTCCACCGTCTGCGGCATCACCCCGTCGTCCGCCGCCACCACCAGCACCACCACGTCGGTGGCCTTGGCGCCGCGCGCACGCATGGCGGTGAACGCCTCGTGACCCGGGGTGTCGATGAAGGTGATCTTCTTGCCGCTCTCCGGCGAGGTCACCTGATAGGCGCCGATATGCTGGGTGATGCCGCC
>PMHN01000140.1 GCA_003156695.1 Gammaproteobacteria bacterium | reverse complement strand
TACTGGCGCCCGCCCTGGCCGCCTCCCGTCCGGGCACATTGTTGATCCTCGGCGGCACCGGCTTTATCGGCCCGCACCTGACGCAGGAGGCGCTGCGCCGCGGCTGGACGGTGACGCATTTCAACCGCGGCAAGACAGCCGCGGACGGCGTTGCCGGTGTCGAAACGCTGATCGGCGATCGCAAGGGTCAGCTCGATGCGCTGCGCGGGCGCAAGTGGGATGCGGTAGTCGACGACACCGGCTACATCCCGAAATACGTGAAGATGTCCGCCGAGCTGCTGGCTCCGAACGTTGGCTACTGTCTGTTCATCTCGAGCATCTCGGTTTATGCGAGCTTCGCAAAACCCAACGACGAACACTCGTCCACCGGGGCTTTGTCGAACCCCGATATTGAAGAGGTCACCAACGATACCTATGGGCCGATGAAGGCGCTGTGCGAGCAGTACTCCGCAGCAGCCTTCAACGGACGCATCAGCGTCGTGCGGCCCGGCTACATCGTGGGGCCGCTCGACCGCAGTGACCGCTTCACGTACTGGCCGGTGCGCGCCTCAAAGGGCGGAGAGATGCTCGCCCCGGGCACGCCGCGCGATCCTGTGCAGGTCATCGACGTGCGCGATCTCACCGCGTGGATGATGAAACTGGTCGAGTCGCGCACCAGCGGTTACTTCAACGCGGATTCGCCCCCCGGTGAATTCACCATGGGTGATCTCATCACGGCAAGCCAGCGCGCGACGCCGGGCGCCGCAACGACGATCACCTGGGTGCCGGAGGATTTTCTCGCTGCGCACTGGAAGCCCGAGGAGCTCGACCTGCCTCCGTGGTCGCCCGTGAAAGGCGACACGGCCGGCGCAGCACTGACTGCGGTGCAACCGGCGCTGAAGACGGGGCTGCGCTCGCGGCCGCTCGAGACCACCGTGCGCGACACGCTGGCGTGGTTTCAGACCCTCCCTGCGGAGCGGCAGTCGAAGCTGCGCGCGGGGCTGGATCCGCACAAGGAGGCGGACACGCTGCGCGGCTGGCACCAGGCCGGAAAGGTTTAAGCCGCGGCCCGAGCCGTCAAACGTTGAACCTGAAGTGCATGACGTCCGCTTCCTGGACGATGTACTCCTTGCCCTCAAGCCGCAGCTTGCCGGCGTCCTTGGCTCCCGCCTCGCCCTTGCCGGCAATATAGTCCGCGAACGCGATGACTTCCGCGCGGATGAAGCCGCGCTCGAAGTCCGTGTGGATCACCCCTGCAGCCTGCGGCGCAGTCGAGCCGCTGTGCACCGTCCAGGCGCGCACTTCCTTGGGTCCGGCGGTGAAGAAAGTCTGCAATCCGAGCAGGGTATATGCGGCGCGAATCACGCGGTTGAGGCCGGGCTCTGCCAGGCCGAGCTCAGCCAGGAAATCGGCGCGGTCGGCATCTTCCAGTTGTGCGATCTCCGCTTCAATCGCCGCGCACACGGCAACCACCACCGCGCCCTCGGTGGCGGCACGCTTCTCGAGCACGGTAAGCAGCGGGTTGTTGGTGAAGCCGTTCTCGGCAACATTCGCGACGTACATCACCGGCTTCGCCGTCAGTAGCTGCAGCTCGCGCAGATCGCGGCGCTCTTCCTCGGTGAGCGTGAGCGCACGCACGGGTTTCACCGCATCGAGCTGCAGCTTGACGCGCTCAAAGAGTGCGCGGCGGCGGATGGCGTCCTTGTCGCCGCTCTTTGCCGCCTTGATCGCGCGGTCGAGTCCCTTGTCGAGCGTGGCGAGATCCGCGAGCGCCAGCTCCGTATCGATGATCTCCACATCCGACAAGGGATCGATGCGCCCGGCAACGTGAATGATGTCGGTGCTCTCAAAGCAGCGCACCACGTGCGCAATCGCGTCCACTTCGCGGATGTGCGACAGGAACTGGTTGCCGAGCCCCTCGCCCTCGGAGGCTCCGGCGACCAGGCCCGCGATGTCGACGAACTCCACCGTCGTCGGCATGATCTTTTCGGGCTTGGCAATTGCAGCCAGTTGTGCGAGTCGCGGATCGGGCACCGGGACCACGCCCACGTTCGGATCGATGGTGCAGAACGGATAGTTCTCGGCGGCGATCTGCGCGCGCGTCAGTGCATTGAATAGTGTCGACTTGCCGACGTTGGGAAGACCAACGATGCCGCAGCGGATGGGCATGTCAGGACTTGGCCGCGGGCGCGGCATTCGGCGCTGCGGCCCCGGGCGCCGGATCGCGTCCGTGCAAACGGTTCATCGCCAGCTGCGCGCCTTCCTTGAGCAGCACCGGCACACTGTCAGCGGCCGCCGCGATTGCGTCCTGGATGAGCTGCGCATCGTCGGCACCGGGGCGTCCCAACACGTAATCCAGCACCTGCGAACGATCGCCCGGATGGCCGATACCGATCCGCAGGCGCCAGAAGCCATCGCCCATTTGGCCGATTACATCGCGCATGCCGTTGTGGCCGGCGGCACCGCCACCCTGCTTGAGGCGCACGACGCCTGCCGGGAAATCCAGCTCGTCATACGCGACCAGCAGTGCTTCCACCGGCACTTTGTAGAAGCCCGCGACGCTGCGCACGGGGTCGCCGCTGTGGTTCATGTAACTCATGGGCTTGAGCAGCCAAACTTCCGTGTCACCGATCCTCAGGCGCGCCACTTCCCCGCGGTGCCGCGGCTCGCTGCGAAACGTGGCCCCATGGCGACGCGCCAGCTCATCGGCGAACTGGAAGCCGGCGTTGTGTCGGTTGCGCGCGTACTCGGTGCCCGGATTGCCGAGCCCGACGATCAGCTTGAGTGGTTCGCCTGTCATGTCGTTAACTCACCCCGGAAACGCCGCCGGCCGCATTCGGGAATACCGAAGCGGCCGGCGGACGACCTGCGGGCTTGTGCGGCGGCTACTTCTTGCCGCCCTCCTTCTTGGCAGGAGCGGCGTCCTTCTTGGCAGGAGCGCCCTCCTTCTTTTCCTCGCCTTTCTTGGCGTCGCCAGCGGCCGGAGCTGCGGCAGCGCCCACGGGAGGAGCCGCGCCCGGCGCACCCGGGGCACCCGTAGCGGCAGGTGCTGCACCCTCGACTGGTACGACAGCAGCCTCGGCGGCAACCGGCTCCGGTTCCTCGGCACGCGGCGCATGGATCGACGCCACCGGCGCGTTACGCTGCGTGAGCTCCGGGATCGCAACCCCGGCGGGCAGCGGAATGTCCGCCATGAACTTGGTGTCGTTCAGGGCCATCCCGGACATGTCGAGCTCGAGGAACTCCGGCAGATCCTTCGGCAGGCAGGACACCTCGACGTCCGCGCGCATGTGCGACACGACGCCGCCTTCGCTCTTCACGCCCGGGGAAACGCTCGCGCCCTTGAAGTGGATCGGCAGGCGGATGCGGATCGTCTCGTTCTCGAGTACCCGCTGCAGATCCACGTGCACGACGAGATTCTTCGCCGGGTGCATCTGCACGTCCTTGACGATCGCCTCCTGCGTGCTCTTGCCAATCTTCAGCTGCACGATCGAGGAGTAGAAGCGCTCATCACCGATCATGGTCAGGAGGTTCTGCTGATCGAGAATCAAAGCCTGCGCGTCCTTCTGGGCGCCGTACAGGATGGCGGGGACTTTGCCCGTGTGACGCAGGCGGCGGCTCGCACCCTTGCCTTGCATCGCACGGACATCCGCGCCGAATGTGAATGAAATACGCATGACTCAAGTCTCCAGTAGTGACAACACGTGCCGGTTCGCGACCAAACCCGCACACCCAAAACACTTTTCTCCGTCGCAGCCGGCGAAAGTCACGCCTTTCGCCGGCGGAATCGCAGCTGATGTCCGCCGAAATCGCTTCCAAGCGATTTCGGCCAATCCAACTAGTCGACGTACAACGAGCTCACCGACTCCTCTTCGCGGATGCGGCGGATGGTCTCCGCCAGCAGCGCCGCCACGGAAAGTTGCCGGATGCGGCCCGCGCTCTTGGCAGCGGCACTCAGGAGAATCGTGTCCGTCACGACCAGCTCATCGAGGGCCGACTTCGAAATCTTCTCCACCGCGCCCCCGGACAACACCGGGTGCGTGATGTAGCCAATCACCTTGGCCGCGCCTTCATCCTTCAGTGCCTGCGCCGCCTGGCACAGCGTGCCGGCCGTGTCGACCATATCGTCCACCAGCAGGCAGGTGCGGCCCTCGACCTCGCCGATGATGTTCATGACCTTCGACTCGTTCGGCCGCGGGCGGCGCTTGTCGATAATCGCCAGGTCCGCATCGTCCAGGCGCTTGGCGAAGGCCCGCGCACGCGCCACGCCGCCAACATCCGGCGACACTACGATGACGTCGCGGTACGCCTGCTTCCAGGCGTCCCCGAGCAGCACCGGCGAGGCATACACATTGTCCACCGGGATGTCGAAGAACCCCTGGATCTGATCCGAATGCAGATCGATCGTCAGCAGGCGATTCACTCCCGCACTCGACACCATGTTGGCGACCAGCTTCGCCGTGATCGCCGAGCGCGTGGCGCGCGGGCGGCGATCCTGGCGCGAGTAACCAAAATACGGCATCACCGCGGTGATGCGCGCGGCGGAAGCGCGGCGCGCCGCGTCCACCATGACCAGCAGCTCCATCAGGCTGTCGTTCGCCGGTGGACTGGTCGGCTGCACGATGAAGACGTCGCGCCCACGCACGTTCTCCATCAGCTCGACGTTCACCTCGCCGTCGCTGAAGCGCCCGACGTAGGCGCGCCCGAGCGGCGTCTGCAGCGCCCGCGCGATGTCCTGGGCCAGCGCCGGATTGGCGTTGCCCGCAAACAGCGCAAGTGTGTCGGTGTTACTCACGCTCTATGCGCCGCGGATTTCTTCATCTAGCCTGCAATAATTCAGCATGGCCATCCTTAAAAGGAGCCTGAAATGAGGATCTCTGGGGTCTGCATCGCGCTGCTCCTGGCAGCCACCGCAACCGGCTGCAGCGTGACCTCCGATATGCAAAGGAACAGCGCCGTCTTCACCGGCTGCAGCCCAGATAAAAATGTCATTTCAAACATAGACGTCGTTAACGTTACGTGGAACGCGACCTGCGATGGCAAGAAATATCTTTGTTCCGGCGACCATGATCCAGTGAGTTGCGTCCCTGCAGTCGATTAGCGCAATTGGCTGGGGTGGAAGGATTCGAACCTCCGAATGGCGGGATCAAAACCCGCTGCCTTACCACTTGGCGACACCCCAGCACCGCACCGCCTCGCGTGCAGGGCGAGCGGGCGCGCATCTTACAGCTGCCTCACCCCCGCCGCCCGTGTGAAAGCCGCTCGTGCATCGGCGAAACATTCAGGCCCCGTGCCACGAAACTCATCCAGCGGCGATCCGGCACCCGCGCGGCCAGGCGCTCGGCTTGTGCGGCGCTCTCGCACACCGCAAACACGCACGAGCCGGTTCCCGTCAGGTGCGCGGGCGCAAACTGTTCGAGCCAGTCGAGGGCTTCCGCAACCTCGGGGACGCATACGCGCACCACGCGCTCGCAGTCGTTCCGGCCGCCCGAATCCAAAAGGGCGCGTATTGTGCTGACGGGCGAATTTCGTGTCAATTCAGCGCTCTGGAACACCTCACGAGTGCTCACGCCGATCCCTGGATGGATGATGGCGTACCACTTCAATGGAAGGGTTACGGGAGTCAGCCGCTCGCCGACTCCCTCCCCAAAAGCAGAAGAACCTCGAATAAAAACAGGGACATCGGCGCCCAGAGGCAGCCCGAGGCCCGCCAGCTCCGGCAAAGACAGCCGGGTGCCCCACAGCTCATTCAGGGCCAGGAGCACGGTCGCCGCATCGGAACTGCCCCCGCCCAGGCCCCCGCCCAGCGGGATGCGTTTGTGCACTGAGAGGGTCGCGCCCAATCCCGAGCCCGTGGCCTGCTTGAGCACCTGAGCCGCGCGGACGGCCAGGTCCGCTTCCGGCGCGACCTCGGGAGGACCGGCCGGGCGCTCGATGGCTCCATCCTCGCGTACGGTGATCGCGATGGTGTCGCACAGATCGATGAGTTGAAACAGGGTCTGCAGTTCGTGGTAGCCGTCGGCGCGCCGACCGGTGACATGCAGAAAGAGATTCAGTTTCGCGGGTGCGGGCCAGCGGGTTTGCGGATGGGTCACAACCGCCAGCCATCTACGAGCAGCCGTACCCGCACGGTGTCCCGCTGTACGGAAAGGCGCGCCGGCAGCCACTCACCTGCGACAGAACTGTAGGACGTGTAATGGATGCTCCATCCGTCCTGCGAAAGCTCCGCGAGGCGCTGCTGCCCGGGCTCGAGCGTTTCGGTCGAGGGCGTGGCCGGGTCAGGCACCCCCTGGATCCAGAAGCGCAGGCTCTTGAGCGGCGGGTCAAACCCCAGGCGGGAGGCGAGCTCGGTATGCGCGGCATCGCTGTCCAGGTGTTGCCCGTTCGCGTTGACGATCTGCAGATCATCACCCGTGGCGCTGATGCGCACCGCGCCAACCCCGAGCGGTCCTTCCAGCGTGACCTGCGAGTGCGCGCCGGCCTGAGTCCATTGCAGATTCGCATTGACGCCCTGATCGCCAACGGCAATGGCGACCCGGCCCGTGAGCTCGAAATGATCCCGCGCCTGTAGTTGCGCACGGCGCTCGTCCCACGGCCCAACCGCCGGTGCGATGACGGGCAAGGTGCGGCATCCCGCCATCAACCCAAGAAACGCGGCCCCCAGGGCCGCCGCCGCCTTACGGGGCATCAGGCACGAACCGCTTTACCGTGGCTTTCAGAGGTCTGGAATCCGGGTCGCGGGCGAGCGCAGTGGCCCAGACCTTGCGCGCTTCGCTGGGTTCACCGCTTACCCACAGCGCCTCGCCAAGGTGGGCGGCAATTTCGGCGTCGCGCCCCACGGACCAGGCGTGGGCAAGTGTGCGCGCCGCGGCGCTGGCATCGCCCTCGCGGAAGTGTACCCAGCCGAGACTATCGAGCGCCGCCGGGCTGTCGGGCATCACCACCAGAGCCCGCCGGATGAGCGCTTCGGCATGGGGAAGCTCCAGGGAGTGGTCTGCGAGTGTGTAACCCAGAGCGTTAAGCAGTGTCGGATCCTCCGGCCGCTCGGCGAGCAAATGCTCCAGTGCGGTCACCGACTCGTGCACCTGTCCGGCCTGCTCGAGGATTACTGCCCGGTCGTACTCAATCGAGGGATGCTGTGGATGGCGGTCGAGCTCCGCTCTAAGTACGGCAAGACCGCCGTTGGCATCACCGTGATCCGCCAGCAATCGCGCCTTGGCGAGCGTCAGGTCCAGTTCCTGCTCCGGATGGTCCGCGGCGTAGTCATCAAGGAGTGCGAGAGCTTCAGTGCGGGCGTTGCGATCAAGCAGCAGGCCCGCCGCGCGCGAGCGCGCCGACAGTGCCACGCTCGAATCATATAGCCGCCGATAGTCGGCGATCGCGCCGTCCGCATCGCCGTTGCGTGCCTCGATGTCGGCCAGATACAGCTGCGCGCCGTCATTGCCCTCGCCGCTGGACAAGAGCCTCGTGAAGCGCACCTTCGCGTCACTCAGGTCCCCGGAATCGAAAGCGAGCAGCGCCAGCCGCCGGTCGATTTCCGTCGCCGGCGCGCCTTGCGAACGCAGCCGCTCGAGCTGCGCGCGCGCTTCCTCGTAGCGATTGAGCGCGGCGAGAATCTCGGAGAGCTCGNNGGATCGGGTCGATGGCCATCGCCGCACGCGCCGTAGTGATCGCCTCGGTGCTGCGGCCCTGCAGCAGGAAGGCGCGCGCCAGCACGTGCAGGGCGCCCAGATCCTTGTCGTTGTGCGCGAGTACCTGCCGCGCGTAACTTTCCGCGCGCGGTCCGTCATAGGCAGTGAGCGCCAGCTCACCAAGCAACAGCTGCGTCGCCGCCGAGGGCGCGGACGGTCCCTCCAGTGCGCCGCTCATGGCGGCCAGCACTCCCGGGGCATCGGCTTCCTCGAGCAGCAGCGCCGCCAGCTGGGTCATGCTGGTTGCTACCGGGTCGGCGCCCGCCTTGCCCGGATGCGCCACGCCCGGTGCTCCCGCGGTACCCGGTGGCTGCGCCTGCGGGGCGCTGTCGCGCTCCACGGAGCGGCGGATGTCGCGAATGGCATCGCGCGCATCCGCCGTGCGATACAGTTTCAGGGCTACCGCAGCGTACAGCGTGTTGGCGCCGACGTCGTCCGGTGCCAGCGCCCGCCAGCGCTTCGCGGCTTGCCAGGCGGCGGGGATGTGTTCGCAGGCAATCGCGACCTGCGCGGCGCGGTGCGCGAGAGCCGCGTCCCCGGTGGCGGCGGCCTGCGCATAGTCCTCGGAAGCGGTGCGGCAGTCGCCACGCTTCAGAGCGACTTCGGCGGAGACCGTCAGGGCCGTGGCATCCGCGGCCGCCGCTGCGGCCGGTTTTTGCTGCGGGTGAACGCTTGCGCAGCCCGCGAACGCAAGCCCTGCCACGCAGATCACTGCACCAAAACGCCCTGAATGATTGAATACCGGCATGCCGGTCACTATAGAGCCTCTGCCGGGCTCGTGCACCGCGCAGCTTGTCACAAACTGCAGACATCCCGGAGAATGCCGCGCGGCCCTTCCAGCCCGCGGGCAAGCAGCGCGGCTTTTGCCCACAATGAACCATTCATGAAGGAATCCATCCACCAACGGCTGCAGAAGCTGGCCGATCGTTTTGAAGAGGTCGGGCGGGTGCTGGCCAGCGATGAGGTTGCCGGCGGGTCGCAGCGCTTCCGCGAGCTGTCCATGGAATACGCGCGGCTGCAGCCGCTCGCGGAGCGCTTTGGTCAGTATCACGCGCTGCAACGCGACCTTAAGGCGGCGCAGGACATGCAGGCCGACAGCGATGGCGAGATGCGCACCCTCGGGAACGAGGAACTGGCGCGCGTGCAGGAGGCGATCGCAGCCGCGGAAGAGCAACTGCGCCGACTGCTGCTGCCGAAGGACCCGCGCGACGACCAGAACATCTTCCTCGAAGTACGCGCCGGCACTGGCGGCGATGAGGCGGCGATCTTCGCCGGTGAGCTGTACCGCATGTACGCCCGCTACGCCGAAGCGCGCGGCCTGGTGCCGGAGGTATTAAGTGAAAGCCCCGGCGAGCACGGCGGCTACAAGGAGATCATCAGCCGCATCGCCGGCAAGGGCGCCTTTTCGCGGCTGAAGTTCGAATCCGGCACGCATCGCGTGCAGCGCGTGCCGGCCACCGAGGCCCAGGGGCGCATCCACACTTCCGCGTGCACCGTCGCCATCCTGCCGGAGCTCGATGAAGTGAACGAGATTGAAATCAATCCTGCGGAGCTGCGGATCGACACTTACCGCTCCTCGGGCGCCGGCGGCCAACACGTGAATAAGACCGATTCCGCGGTGCGCATCACCCATGTACCGAGCGGCATCGTGGTCGAGTGTCAGGACGAGCGCTCGCAGCACAAGAACCGCTCGCGCGCCATGGCGCTGCTGAAGGCGCGCCTGTTGGCCGCCGAACAGGAAAAGCAGCAGCACGCGCAGGCGCAGTCACGCCGCCTGCAGGTCGGCAGCGGCGACCGCTCCGAGCGCATCCGCACCTATAACTTCCCGCAAGGGCGGGTGACCGACCATCGCATCAACCTGACGCTGTACAAGCTGCAACAGATCATGGATGGTCAGCTCGATGAGCTGATAGGGGCGTTGCAGCAGGAACATCAGGCGGAGCTGCTCGCGGAAGAAGCATGAGCGACCCAACCCCCGGGCTCAGCATCGACAGCGACACCGGGGTCGAGGTGTCGCTGCCGGTGGCCGGACCGGGCGTACGCGCCTACGCCTTCCTGGTCGACTGGCACGTGCGCACGATCCTGGCGCTTGCCTGGTACATCGTCGCCGCGCTGATCTTCAACGGCGGCTTCAGGCTCAGGGCGCCGCTGACCAACGATGCGCGCTGGTTCATCTGGGTGGTAGCGCCCACGTTCGTGATCTACTTTCTGTATCACTGCGTGCTCGAACCGGTGATGCACGGCCGCACCCCGGGAAAACGCATTGCGGGCGTGCGCATCGCGGCGCGCGACGGCGGCGTGCCCTCCGCCGGGGCGCTCCTCACCCGCAACGTGTTCCGCCTGATCGACAGCCTGCCGGTGTTCTACGGTGTGGGACTCATCGCGACCATGGCGACACGGGATCACCTGCGCATCGGCGACATGGCCGCAGGAACACTGCTGGTCTACGAACGCGCGGACACCCTGGCGCCGCCGCCGGCGAAACGGCGCGCAGACTACCCGCTCGATCCCGCCGGAGCCGAGATCATCGGCGAACTCCTGGAGCGCTGGTCGACGCTCAGCGTCGAGGCACGCGCACAGCTCGCGCGCCGGGCGCTCACCCGCTTCGCCGCGCCCTTCCCGCCGCTCGCAACCGCACCCCAGGACGATGACGCGGGCCTGCACGCGCAACTTCAGAGCCTGCTGCGCGGGGCGAGCATCAGGTGAACACGTCCCGGCGCCAGCACGCGCTGACGGCGAGCTTCATGCAGCGCGCCGACCTGTGGCGGGAGGCCCTGGCGCGCTCCCGCCGTCTCGCCCAGGGAATGACCGAGGATGCCGGGGACGCGACGCGCATGGCGGACGATTACCGGCTGCTGGCGCATGATCTCGCGCGCGCCCGCAGGCTCCTGCCCGACACGCGCACGCGTGAGTACCTGGAAGCCGCCTACGCCCGCGCGCACGCCACCTTGCATCACGGCGCGTGGCGCCTGCGAGCCGCGCTGCTGGCGCTGTTCCGCGATGACATCCCGGCCGTGGTGTGGTGGCTGCGCCCCTACATCCTGTGGTCAAGCCTGATCCTGGCGCTGGCCGCGGGCGCCGGCTACGCGCTCGTGCATCGCTATCCTGAGCTCATCGCGCTGTTCGCCTCCCCGGATCTGATCGCCAGCGTCGACCACGGCCGGCTGTGGACCGAGGGCATGCTCAACATCGTCCCGTCTTCGGTGTTGTCGGTGCAGATTCTCACCAACAACATCGTGGTGAGCCTGTTCGCCTGGTGCGCCGGGTTTTTCTTCGGCCTCGGCACACTCTATATATTAGGACTGAACGGCCTGATGCTCGGCGCGATACTCGCGTTCGTGAGCCAGCACGGCCTGCGCGACCAGTTTCTGACGTTCATCGTGGCGCACGGCTGTGTGGAACTGTCGGTCATGTGCCTGTCGGGGGCCGCCGGCGCGGCCGTCGGTGAGGCGCTGGTACGCCCGGGCACGGCGGCCCGCATCGAATCGTTCCGCGTCGCCGCGCTGCGCTCAGGGAAGCTGCTCGCCGCCTGCGGGCCGCTGCTCATCGGCGCGGGCCTCATCGAGGGCTATGTGTCGCCCAATCCGCGTTTCCCGGTGAGTGCGCACGTCGCCATCGGCGTGGGCTACTGGCTGTTCATGGTTCTGATGCTCAGCGGCGTGCTGTTCGGCCGGCGCAGCTGGGCGACAGTGCGCTAGCAGCCTGTCGGACTAGCCGACCTAAAAACCTGGCAATGAGCAGCCGGCAAAAGCCGCGCCTTTTGCCGGCGGAAACGCAGCCGCAGTCCGACAAATTCGCAGGAGCGAATTTGGCCGACCGAAGGTCGGCCCGCAGGGTGCCGGCCAGGGACCGGCCGGCACAAAAAGCGCCGCAGGCGACTTTTTCCCATCGACTAAGAAACCTTACACGCACCGCGAACGCCGCAGCGCCTCGTACTGCGCGAATACCGCCTGCTCCAGGCGTTCGGCGGAAGCTGCAACCACCGGCGCGCCGAGACGCCGCAGCAGCGCGCGCTGCGCAGCGGCACGCGCCTCGTGCTCCGCGGCCGCCAAAGCGATCCATGGATCCTGCCAGCCGCGCGCTTCACGCCGCGCGAGCTCCGCGACCTCATCGCCTTGCACGCCGGCTACCACCACCAGGTGCGGCGGAGCGAGCAGGCGCACGGCGCGCGCCAGCTGGTCGGCGACACTGGCGTCATCGAGGTCCGTGAGCAGCACGATGAGTCCGCGATGCCGCAGGAGTCCGCGCATGCTCACCGCCGCCGCGGTCGGATCCGACTTCGCCTGCCGCACCGACAGTTGCTCGAGCGTGCGCCGCAGGCGGGCAACGGCTGCCAGGCCGCGGGCGGGTGCCAGGGTTGCAAGCGGTCGGTCGGCATACACCACCAGTCCGATGCGGTCGTCGTTCTGCGTGACAATCTGCGCAAAACGCGCCGCCAGATTCGCGTACAGGCCAAAGCGGTCGAGCGCGCCTGCGTGCACGCTGCTGAAGCGGCCGGCGTCGATGGCGACGATGATCTCCAGATGCTGGTCTTCGCTGAATTCGCGCGTGACCAGGACACCGCAGCGCGCCGTGGCTTTCCAGTCGATGCGCGCCAGTGGATCGCCACGCACGTAGGCGCGCAGCTGGTGCAACTCCGCGCCCGCGCCCGNNCCCGCCACGCGCCGCGGCCGTGCGCCGCCGCTCATGCCGCGCGGACGCGGTTGCGCGCGCAGGGTGTCGGGGGCCACTACCAGGCGCTCTTGCGGCTGCACCGCCACGTTCCACCAGGCGAGTCCGAACGAACCTAACATGCGCGCCGGCAGTGGTGGCCATTGCTGCGATCCGAGCCGCACCGGCAGCAAGGTCAGGGGATCCTGCGCGGTGCCGTATGCGGGCGCCGTTACGCGCCGCACCTGCTGCGCGTCGGTGTCAAAACCTGCCGGCGCCGCTGGCGCGTATTCGAGGGTGAGCGGGCGGCCCGCGCGGTTTTCAAATGCGAACGAGGCCGGTTGGGGTTGTCCGAGATAGGCGCGCGCGGCCGTGACGATGCGCGCGCGCACGGCGGCGCGGCGCACCAGCAGCCCTTCGAGCGCCAGCCCGAGCAGCAGCAGCGCCGCGATGATTCGCCACAGCAGCCCGGCTGCGCGCTCCTCCGACCAGATCGCGGTGATCGCCAGCACCGCCGTCAGGAGCGCGAGCAGGTAGGCGCGGCTTGCGAGGTGCATGCGTGGCTTCAGCGCGGGACGGGTGTCTCGGCCAGCAAGGTGCGCACAATGTCGGCGTCGCTCGTGCCCTCGAGCGCGGCTTCCGGCGTCAGCACCAGGCGGTGAGCCAGCACGCTCGGCGCCGCTTCCTTTACGTCGTCGGGGGTCACGAACTCCCCGCCGCGAAGTCCGGCGGTGATGCGCGCCGCCTTCAGCAGCGCCAGCGCACCGCGTGTCGAGAGTCCCAGCGTCAGCCGCGCGTGCTCGCGCGAGGCGCGCGCGATATCCAGCACGTACGCCACCAGCGCCTCAGCGACCCGAATGCGGTCAGCCTCGGTGCGCGCCTCGGCAAGTGTGGTGCGCGCGAGCGCCGTCACATCCGCGAGTGCCGTCTGCGCCGCGAGCGTAACGCCGCCGTAGCGGCTGAGGATCTCGGCTTCCGCCTCGCGGGCCGGGTAGTCCATGTCGATGCGCAGCATGAAGCGATCAAGCTGCGACTCGGGCAACGGATAGGTACCTTCGAACTCGCGCGGGTTCTGCGTCGCGATGACCAGGAAGTCCGCGGGTAACTGCCAGGCGGCGCGCTCCACGCTCACCTGCCGC
>PMHN01000235.1 GCA_003156695.1 Gammaproteobacteria bacterium | reverse complement strand
TCACCGTTGCCAAACACCAGCGCCCACAATCCGGGGATGGTTATCGTCCCACCGTTAGTGACCGTGAGCGGACCCATGGAAGTTGCCAATGCGGTGCCGTTGGGAGCGAAGATGTTTATCTTGCCGTCGCCAAAGTTGCCGATCAGCAGATTCCCTGCCAGCGTACCAAATCCCGCAGGTGCGACCGCCATTCCCCAGGGCGCATTGAGCACGCCGGCCGATGCAAATCGGCTCACGAAGTTGCCACTGAAGTCGAATACGTCAACGTAACCCAGGCCCGCGCCTGTCGTTTCGTCGTGCTTCGCTGCGTCCTGCTGCGCGTAGCTGACGTATAACTGGTCATTCAGAGCCACTATGCCGAAGGGAACAAAGCCTGCCGGGATTTCAGGGTCAATGAATTTCCCCTGCATAGCAGCCGGCTTGGTGAAGCTGGTATCGAACACGTCAACCTTGTTGTTATGCAGGTCAGTCGCGTAGAGGAACGACGCACCGTTGACGGTGCCCAGCGCTAACCCCTTGTACACGGCGTGATTGGCGCCGTTCGCCACGCCGTCGTCGTACGCCGTGACTGCGGTCGAGCCGCTGTCGATTGCCCAGGCTGCGATGGTGCCGCCCTCTCCGTCAAAGATGAACAGCGCTGACTGCTGGCCCGCACCCGTGGAAATGAGGAAGCCTCCGCCTCCGTTGTAGACCTGGCCGGTGGGGTTGGCGGGCACGCCGGCGGCAGAGGCTGGAATGGCAATTCCGACACCGTTGGCGCTGGTGACGCTGCCGGTCTCAATCGCGCCCGTGCCGCTGTAAAGGGTCGACAGATTGCTGTTGTTGTCGGCGACCCAGAAGGGCAGGCCTGGCGCGATCGCCAAACCCCAGGGATTGGACAGGTTGGCGTCAATCGTGGTGGTTGTAGCGACAACCCCGACTTTGTCCGACACCAACGCGGTGTCGGCAAATCCGCTGGCGGGTTGCGAAACTGGCGGACTGGCATTGCTGCTGCCGCCACCACCGCCGCCGCAGGCGATGAGAGTCAGAGCGCCGGCTGCGCCGACCAGAAAGGAAGCCACCGGTTTATGGATGGCGCGATTCGAATGCATTGGTATTCTCCGTGACGTTGGAACTGCGTTTAAGTGGCGACAATCCCTGGACTCAGTTCAAATTGCGGGAAAGTCGCCGTTCCCGCCTCAGTGGTGGGGCGACGCACGGGATGGCAGTCCGTCTACGAGATTCTTATAAGATATGGTGTCTTGGCCCCGTTAGTGGGCAGTCCGCGATTGGGATCGCTCCGCCGTAAGTAGCATCGAGATGGGACCGCGACGTTAAACCTGGCGATATGGGGATTCGCTGATCTCCCCGAATCCGCCCAGTCGCCAATGTCTCAGAAGAGCCAACATCCGCCGGTTGGGGCATTCGCCGGCGGCGGAGTGTGCGGCCAGCACCAGTCAGTCAGCTGCGCTCATCAGCTTGCGCCGGATGTGACCTCAGCAGCTCTGAAAATCAAGGTCCCAGTTCTTGTCAGAGGAAATCCATCTGCGGTATGGCGGGTACCGTCGTAGACCGGAACCTCTTGAAAATCGAACGGACTCATCCCCTCAAGGCATGCGACATTGACAGCGTATTGCTTGGGATTTGAACGGCGCTGGTGATGGGTGTAGATGCCACAGCGCGAGCAGAAGTAATGCTTTGCGGTGTTGGTGTTGAACTGGTAAACGGTGAGCAATTCGCTGCCTTGAGTAATGTTGATGCCGTCCAGATCCGCGGACACCGCAATCGCCCCGCGCATGCGACAGTACGAACACGTACAGCGCCGCGCCGACCGAAGCCCATCGGTCAGCGTTGCTGTGAGCCGCACCCCACCGCAATGGCAAGCGCCGCTGATAGGATCTATGGCGGCCTTCATCCACGGCTCCTTATTTAATGCGATGACCTACGCGGCTTAGCTAATCCAGCGTCCGCAATTTCGCTACCTGGTCGGCCGTGAGATCCGCCGCCTTCGTGCCGAACCGCGCCGTCACGTAGTTCGCAACGCTCGCAATCTCGCTGTCCGAATAGGTACTGCCGAAGGCCGGCATGTTCGATGGCCCCGCCTGCGCCTGCCGTTCACCACCGTGGATGATGACCTGAGCGACGTTGGTCGCGGTGGCATCGTTGACGGCGCGCGTACCCGTCAAGGCTGCCGACGCGATTCCGGGGCTGATTCCCGTCCACCCGTGGCACCCGGCGCACGCGCCTTCGTAAACTGCCCTGCCGCTCGGCTCAGCATGGGAGCCGACGCTCTGCGCAAACGTAGCGGCCGCCGGAGCGGCTCGCGGCTCCGGCAGGTCCCCGGTAGCGACACTCGGCACCGTGCGCAGATAGGTCACCATTGCCGCAAGATCGCTCGCCTTCAAATGACTCAGGCTTTCATCGACCGCTTCGCCCATGGGACCCGACGCCGTACCCCGCCCATCCGCATGTCCCGTGGACAGATAATGCGACATATCCGCATCGCTCCAGGCCCCCACGCCGCTGCTGCGATCGGGCGTGATGTTGTACGCGCGCCAGCCCGCCTGGACGGCGCCGGCGAATTTCTGCCGATTGTTCAAGGCGAAGGCCAGGTTGCGCGGTGTATGGCACTCGCCGCAATGACCCATGGCTTCGGCCAGGTACGCGCCCCGATTCCATACGGCGTCACGCTCGACATTGGGCTCATAGCGCTTATCGGGGTTGAACATCGCCGACCAGATGCCCATCAGGCTTCGCTGGTTGAAGGGAAATGCCAGCGTGTTCTGCGGCGCCGGCGCATGCAGCGGTTTGAGCGTAAACAAATACGCCTTGATCGCCAGCGCGTCCGCATCCGACATGTACGTATAACTCGCGTACGGCATCGCCGGATACAGCCTGACGTTGCCGCGGCCGACGCCCTTGTGGACCGCATTCAAAAAGTCGGCATCGGTGTAGGCGCCGATGCCCGTGTCGACATCCGGGGTGATATTGGTGGAATACATCGTGCCGAACGGCAACACGAAGGCACGCCCGCCGGCGAAGGGCTCCCCGCCCTTGACCGTGTGGCACGCCGCGCAGTCCGCCGCGCGCGTCAGATATTCGCCGCGCTCGATGAGGCTCGCCGACTTGAGTTCCTCGGGCACACCGGTCGGGTCCTTGTCGTGGTAGTCCGCCAGGGCGACCCGCTTGCCCTGCGCAAATGCGGTGGGACCGGGTGCAAACACCAGATAGCCGGCGAAGGCGACGGCGACCGCCACTAACACGCCCAGCGTCCAGAGAATAGGATGTCGCGCTCGTCCGTTCTCAGGTGTGTTCATCGAATTGCCTCGTGCTCAGGCCTTGCTGGACTTCGGGAACGGCAGCAGGTGGACGCGCGTGCCCGTCGCGGCAAAGATCGCATTGGCGACCGCCGGACCGATGGGTGCGACCCCGGGCTCGCCGACCCCCGTGGGTGCCTCGGCCGACGGCACGATGTGCACCTCGACCTTCGGCATTTCATTGATGCGCAGAACACGATAATTGTTGAAATTATCCTGTTCTACGCGGCCATTCTTCAAAGTAATGGCGCCGTACAGCACCGCCCCCAGACCGAAGCCGATGCCGCCTTCCATCTGCGCCGCGATGACGTCGGGGTTGATGGGGATGCCGCAATCGACCGCGCACACCACTCGATCCACGGTCACGCGACCCGCGTCATCGACGGTGACTTCGGCCACCTGCGCCACATACGTGTTGAACGCTTCGCCCACCGCAATGCCGCGGCCTTTGCCTTTCGGCAAGGGGGCGCTCCAGCCCGCCTTGTCGGCCGCGAGTTCCAGCACGGCCTTCATGCGCGGCTCATGCCCGAGCAGATCACGGCGGAACGCAAACGGATCCTTCCCGGCCGCGTGCGCGACTTCGTCGATGAACGCCTCGACCGCGAACGTGGTGTGCGAACTGCCCACCACGCGCCACCAGAGCACCGGCACGGCGCTCCTGGTGGTGGATAGCTCGACGTCGATATTGGGTATTTCATACGCAATGGTCGCAGCGCCCTCGACCGAGGTGGGGTCGATGCCGTTCTTGACCATGACCTCGAAGGGCCCGCCGGCCATGATCGACTGACCCACGATGACGTGCCGCCACGCGATGAGTTCCTTCTTCTCGTTCAAGCCTGCCTCGAGCTTGTGAAAGTACATGGGTCGATACAGACCCCCATGGATATCGTCCTCACGCGTCCATTGCAGCTTGATCGGCGTGCCGTCGGCGCCGTAGGCCTTCGCGATCGATACGGCTTCCACGATGTAGTCGGATCCAACGTTGGCGCGCCGGCCGAAGCTGCCGCCGGCATATAGCGTATTGATGCTGACGTGCTGAGGATCCAGTCCGGCCGTCTTGGCGGCATTCGCCTGATCGACGGTTTGAAATTGATCGCCTGCCCAAATCTCGCAGCTGGTGGCGGTCAGCTTGACCACCGCATCGAGCGGCTCCATTGGAGCGTGCGCGAGATAGGGAAATTCGTAGCTCGCGGACACCGTATGGGCCGCATTCTTGATTGCCGGGACCGCGTCGCCCACCTTGCGCGCGGAGAGGGCGGGTTGCTCGGCGAGATGCCGGTACTCGTTCATCATTTCCGACGAGCTGCGCTTTTCCGCATGGGTGTCATCCCAGTCCACCACGAGCGCGTCGCGCCCTTGCTTGGCCGCCCAGAAACTCCTGGCGACCACCGCAACGCCATGCGGCACCTGCACCACTTTGACAACGCCCGGCACGGCGCTGGCTGCTGTCGGATCGAACGATTTGACCGTCGCACCGAAGAGCGGCGGCCGTTTGAGCAACGCCACGAGCATTCCGGGTAATGCGACATCCAGGGTGAACACAGCGGTGCCGTCGACCTTTGCCGGCACGTCGACGCGGGGGACGTGCCGTCCGATCAGTTTGAAATCTTTCGGATCCTTGAGCGTCACCTTGTCGGGTACGGGCAGCGCCGCGGCCTTGGCCGTGAGGGAGCCATAGCCCGCCTTGCGCTTGCTGCCGGCGTGGAAGACGACGCCTTTTTCGGTGGTGAGCTCCGTCACGGGCACTTTCCAGTCCTTCGCCGCCGCGGTAAGCAGCATCGCCCGCCCCTTGGCGCCAGCTTCGCGCAGCTGCGACCAGGAATTCGCCATCGCCGAGCTGCCCCCGGTTCCCTGCATGCCGAAGGCTGAATTGGCATACAGCTTCACATTCGCGGGAGCGCTTTCCACCCGCACGTGCGCCCAATCGGCATCGAGTTCTTCGGCAAGTACGGTGGCAATGCCGGTGTAGGCGCCTTGTCCCATTTCGACATGCTTGGCGATGACCGTCACGCTGCCGTCCGCGCCGATGCGCAAGAACGCATTGGGTGCAAAAACAGCAGGACTGGCGCCAGCGGCCGCCGCGCGGCGGCTCGGGCCCAGCCATTCGAAGCCGATGGTGAGCGCCATCGTGGTCACAGAGCCGGCGGCTTGCAGAAACTCACGCCGGGTGGGGCGAACAGCGGCCAGTGAAGTTCGGGTCATGAGCTAGGCCTTGATGGATTGTGCGGCCGCGTGAATCGCGGCACGGATGCGGGAATACGTCGCGCAACGGCAAATATTGCCACTCATCGCACCGTCGATGTCGGCATCCGTCGGCGCCGTGTTCTTCTCCAGAAGCGCCGTCGCCGACATGACTTGACCGCTTTGACAGTAGCCGCACTGGGGTACCTGAAGCTGTATCCACGCCGCTTGTACCGCCTTGGCTGCCTTGCTCTGCAGGCCCTCGATGGTGGTCACCTGTTTACCAGCCACGCTCGACAATGGCATTACGCACGACCGGACGGCTTCACCGTCCACATGCAGCGTGCACGCACCGCACAGCGCCATGCCGCAGCCGAACTTGGTCCCATGTAATCCGGAAACCTCCCGGATGGCCCAGAGCAACGGCATGGCCGGGTCAGCATCCAGGGTGGTCGAGGCGCCGTTGAGCACGAATGATGTCGACATGAGGTCACCCCGAAACAGTTAAACAGCGCAGCGTCGGTAGTTCATACCACATTTTCGAGTGCTGCTCGATCGCGGTGCGATGTCGGTGAAGAAATGGAAATCCGGCGTCATCTGAAGCATGTAGCCGCGCTGCGCCACGTACGGGCTTGTCGACTAACGACCACCGACCGAGGCCACGATGAACGTGAGGCTCGCTGCGGCCATAAGAGCCGTCGCGCCCCAAGCCACGACGGCCCACACAGGGCCGATCCGAAACTTCCCCATGATTCGTCGGCTCGTCGCCATCAGCACCAAGAATGCCATCACTGGGACCGCGACGATGCCGTTAACCACCGCGGCCCATATCAAAGTCCTCACAGCGTTAACGTGCAGAACATTGATCAGAGCACCAAGGACCGTAGCGATTGTGATGGTTGCATAAAAGGCCCTCGCCTGGAGCGCTTCGCGGGCCAGTCCCACCGGCCAGCGGCGCGCCTCCCCCAGCGCATACGCCGCCGAACCGGCGAGCACGGGCACCGCAAGCAATCCTGTTGCAATGATGCCCAATGCGAAAATGACGAATGCAAAGTCGCCCGCGAGAGGCCGCAGCGCTTGAGCCGCCTGGGATGCACTTTCGATCTGTGTGATGTGCGCAGCGTGTAACGTGGCTCCCGCGGTCACCAGAATCGCCAATGCGATCAAATTGGAAAATCCCATGCCGACCAGGGTATCAAGCCGAATTCGTGCCAATGCACGCGTGCCTTGACGCGGCTTCTGCAGAAGCGGCTGCCGCTCAGGATGCGCTTTCGTATCCTCTACTTCCTGCGATGCCTGCCAGAAGAAAAGGTAGGGGCTGATCGTTGTACCGAAGATGGCCACGACTACCAGCCAGAAGTCTCCGCCAGATTGAAAATGGGGCACCAACAGTCCCTGGGCAAGCTCGGGCCATGACAAGTGCACCGTGAGGAGCGTGGCCACGTAAGCGAACAGGGACAGAGAAAGCCATTTCAAAATGGCGATATAACGCGTGTGCTTGAACAGTACCTGCGTCACGGTGCAAATTGCGCTGAACGCGAGAATATAGATCCACGCAGCAACTTGAGGCGCCAACAGCCGTGTCGCTTCCGCCATGGCGCCAAGATCCGCGCCGATATTCAAAGCGTTCGCGACGAATAAAAGCATCGCAAGCAGATGTACCACCCACACGGGGTAGTACTGACGAAGGTTACCCGCTATCCCTCGCCCCGTCGTGCGCCCGATGCGCGCGCAAATGGCCTGAATGGCCACCATCAGCGGGAAAGTGATTACCAGTGTCCAAGCAAGCTGAAAGCCGTACTGGGCACCGGCTTGTGAGTAAGTCGCAATTCCGCTGGGGTCGTCATCCGCTGCGCCAGTGATGAGACCGGGCCCGAGCACCTTCCAAAGCCGCGGTTTACTCGTCGGCACGACTTCACTTTTTATTCTTGGCAACCTTTTGGACGGACCGGTCATGTGTTTATGTACGTCCCGCATCACGCACGATCAACCGAACCTTTACGGAAAGCTGCCGATATAAGCGTGCGGCGTCCGTGCTAAACACGAACNNTAAACAACTGTAGGTATTGCTGCGGCAGGGATTTAGAAAGCCCTCGCGGTGAATCGCGGATGCACTTTAGGGATGCTGATCTCTCTCGTGCCCACCGAGTGCCGCCGCAACGCATGCCACGAACGCACCAATCATCATGGCCAGCGCGGTCAGCAAGGAAGTCCTGGCCGCCGCCTTGCGTGCCGCCTCGGCATTCCCTCGAACGCGGGCGACAACGTCGTCCACGCGCGTTTTGGCGTCGGCCTGCGAAATGCCTGTTCGTGCGGCGATCAGACTTGCGAGATACGTTCGATCGGTGTCCGAAACACCGCCGGTGCTCAGTCCATTGGCTAGGATCCGAGTCGCCTCGCCCCGCCCGTCTGCTGATGGAGAATTGTTTGAGCGAGAATTGGCGTCGCCCGATGTGGTACGAAACAGTGTATCGACGTCGTACGGTGCGATGCTACCGATTTGAACATTGCTGGCAGCCCCTTGTGCGGCTCCCGATGCGACCGACGTAGCCGCATGAATCCCGCCGGCGAGTAACGAGGAGGCCGCGGATGCCACAAACAGGGCGACAATCGCGGTGGCGACCGCCCAAGTGACAAACCCATGGGCCGTATCACGGAAGAACACTTCGTGGGTGTGCGTCCCCACCCAGCGGGTGCGTAATCGCCCGGTCACGTAGCCCCCGGACGCCGCTGACAACCATTGCACGACAATGACCCAAACGGCGGCCATTGCCGCTAAACCGGCAGGCGACGATGCGCTTCGAGGCGAAGGTGTCAGCGAGGCAAATCCCAGCCCTGACCCCAACGTAAGCAAAGCGAGACTGATCGAAATGGCAACTGCGGTACCGGCGAAGATTGCGGCCCAGGAGACTGCGGATTTTGAGGCTTCAACCGCTTGATCAGCGGTCGGTGTAATCGGCGCGGGGTATAGAGGGTCCATTGCTCTTCCTCCGGTGTTCAGTGCGAACACATAGCCAGGAGGAGGATGATTGGAATCGGTACTCCCAACAGCCAAAGTAAAATCCCGCGACCCATAAATCACCGCCTATTGTGACTTTCAGAGCTATTCAGGGTACCCGTGCCGGATGAGCCCGTATGTACGCTGTCGAACACCCCAACGGGTAGGCCGCCGCCTACGCAGATCGAGGGAAGAGATGCAACGCGTCATGCCGCGTTGGATAAAGGTTACCGAGTCGGCTCTGCGATAGACAACAGTAGGCTGCCGTACTTCTCAAGAATCCTCAGGGTCGAGGCGGGCAAGGTCAGGAACTCCGAGCGATGATCCCTGGTATTGCCGTGCCGGGCGACGATTCCCTGCGCGGTAAGTCTTGCCAGTCTGCGGCGTACGGTCGTGACGGAGCCGAGCTTCAGAAGAAACAGCTGCTTCGGCGTGATTGCCCTGTTCTGCTCCTGCGCATATCCGATTTCAATAATGACGTCGAAATCGAGCATCGAGGTTATGAAAGGCATTTGCAGCCTTTCGAATTCCCGCTTTTTCCTTAGCGCGGCAAATAACTGCGGGAACTTCATTTTTTCAAAGTCTGATCGGAGCCGGTAATGTTGGCGCTCGAGCTTGACGTTAGCAAGGCGAATTAGGTGCCAAGTTGGCGTACATCTCGGAACCGACTTTGTGCAAGAATGTGCGACACTGCGCGCTCGGAAACCACTCAGCGGCGCGCGCTCCTCTTACCGCCGTGGTTGACCTAGGGTGAAACCCTCCCCATGCCCGGCTCCCACCATCCACAACAAAATTACTTGCTGGCTGCGTTGTCACCCGCGGAGCGTGATCGACTCTACCCGCATCTGCGGCTCATCCCGATGCCGCTCGGGGAGGTTTTGTACGAGTCCGGCGATGTCCTGCGCCACGT
>PMHN01000249.1 GCA_003156695.1 Gammaproteobacteria bacterium | reverse complement strand
AGCGACAGGACTTAAGCGCGTCGGGCGCATTCCACACGACGCGCGCAGCCTCGAGCAGCACCTGGCAGCCAAGCACGTTGGTCTTGAGGAAGCTTGCCGGATCCTCGATCGAGCGGTCCACGTGCGACTCGGCGGCGAAGTTCACGATGGTGTCGATGCGCTCTTCCCTGAGCAGCGTCGCCGCCAGCGCGCCATCCCCGATGTTCCCGTGCACGAACCGCAATGCGCCCGCCGCCTCCAGCGCCGCAATGCTGGCGAGGTTGCCGGCGTACGTGAGGGCGTCCAGCACCACCAGACGGTCGGACGGGTGCGCGTTCGCCCAGTAGTGGCAGAAGTTCGCACCAATGAAGCCCGCGCCGCCAGTGACGAGGAGTCTTTTCATTCAGGCGTGCGCCAGAGCGGTGAGGGTTGTGCGCAGCGCGCTGCTCCAGTGCGGCGCCGTGATTCCCAGGAGCTTCTCCGTCGTGCGCTTGTCGAGAACACTGTATCGCGGCCGTGCCGCAGCGCTCGGATAGTCTTCGCTCGCGATGGGCGTGATGGTGGGCGCGACAGGCAGCAGCCGCAGATCGACGGCGATGTTGGCGATTGCATACGCGAAGTCGTACCAGCTCGCCACGCCCGAATCGCACCAGTGGTACAGGCCCACCGCCCGGCGCGCACTCACGGACCACAGCACCTGCGCCAGGCCGTCCGCCGCAGTTGGCGCTCCGAGCTGATCGCTGACGACCGACAGCTGCGGGCGACTCGTCATCAGGGCGAGCATGCGGGCTGCAAAGCCACCCCGGGCGCTGTAGAGCCACGACGCGCGCACCACGGTTGAGGCTTGTGGCAACTGCCCAAGTACTGCCGTCTCGCCTTCGAGCTTGGTCCGCCCGTAGACGTTGAGCGGTTGAGGTTTCGCGGCGGTGCCGTACGGCCGGTTTTGCCCGCCGTCGAACACGTAGTCCGTGGAGACATGTGTCAGCCATGCGCCAGCGGTGGCGCAGGCGGCGGCCAGCACCCCCGGTCCCGACGCGTTGGTACGTTGCGCTGCCTCGGGAGCGCGCTCCGCATCATCCACCGCGGTGAAGGCCGCGGCATTGAGTACCAGCTGGGGCGCAAACTCGCGGAATACGGCCGCCACCGCGGCAGGTTCCGCGATGTCGAGCGCGGCGTGTGCGAGGGATCTGAGCTGTGTCCCCCGGGGTGCCGCGGCGACCAGCGCTCTGCCAAGCTGGCCGCCCGCGCCCGTGATCAGCACCCTCTGGGGCGCGTCCGTCACGGAAAGGTCTCCGCCTGCGCGAGCAGCGCTCCCTGCATGTCCTTGTCGGATAGCAGGGGGCCGGCACCAGGAGCAAGCGGCCAGCGGATCGCCAGCGCCGGATCATTCCAGGCGAGCGTGTGCTCGGACTCGCGCGACCAGAAATCGGTGACCTTGTACTGCACGCGGGTGTCGTCCTGCAGCGCGAGGAAGCCATGCGCGTAGCCGCCCGGGACCCACAGCGACTGTGCGCGTGCGGCCTCGAGGCTTACGGACAGGCTGCGCCCGAACGCTGGCGAGGAGCGCCGCAGATCGACCACGACGTCGAAGATCGCACCCGCCAGCACCCGCACGAGCTTTCCCTGGGCGTGCGGGATCTGGTAATGGAGGCCCCGCAATACGTGCGACCTGGAGACACTGACGTTCTCCTGCACGAAACGCGCNNCCGGCAGAATCCAGGGCACGCTCGTTCCAGCTTTCGAAGAACGCGCCGCGCGGATCCTCGAACACGCGGTGTTCGATGAGCACCACCCCGGGGAGCGCGAGCGCTACCGCGCGCATCAGAACACCCGCTCGTTCAGCACGCTCTCCAGGTACTCCCCATAACCGGTGCGCTTCAGACCCTCCGCCAGGCGCTGCAACTGCGCGCGATCGATGAGCCCCTGCCTGAAGGCGATCTCCTCGGGGCAGCACACTTTCAGTCCCTGCCGCGCCTCGATGGTCTCCACGAAATTGGCGGCCTGCAGGAGCGAGGCGTGGGTGCCGGTGTCGAGCCAGGCGATCCCGCGGCCGAGCACCTCGACGTGCAGCGCGCCGCGCTCAAGATAGGCGCGATTGACGTCGGTTATCTCAAGCTCACCGCGGGCGGAGGGCTTGAGCCCCTGCGCAATCTGCGTACAGCGCGCATCGTAGAAGTACAGGCCGGTCACGGCGTAGTGGGAGCGGGGCGCCGCCGGCTTTTCCTCGAGCCCCACGGCCTTGCCGCGGACATCGAACTCCACGACGCCATAGGCCTGCGGGTCGCGCACGTGGTACGCGAATACCGTGGCTCCCGTGGTGCGCGCCGCGGCGGCGCGCAGCTGCTCNNAGCTGCTCAGGCAGCCCATGCCCGTAGAAAAGATTGTCGCCGAGCACCAGGCACACCGGCTCCCCGCGGATGAAATCCGCCGCAATCAGCAGCGCCTGGGCGATGCCGCGCGGCGCGCTCTGGATGGCATAACTCACGCGGATGCCCCATTGCGAGCCATCGCCCAGGAGGCGCTGGAACAGCGGCGCGTCATCGGGCGTGGAAATGAGGAGGATCTCGCGGATGCCGGCCAGCATGAGTGTGGCGAGCGGGTAGTACACGAGCGGCTTGTCGTACAGCGGCAGGAGCTGCTTGGACACCGCCCGGGTCACCGGGTACAGCCGCGTGCCGGAGCCGCCGGCGAGCACTATGCCTTTGGTGATCATGCGAGGCGCATCCTAGCCCGGCGTGCGGCGCGCGTACAAAGCCGCGCTGCGGAAAAGGATCGGCCCCGCAGGGGGTCGATGCGCAGGCGTGCTCGTCAGCAGATGTCAGAACTTGTATTTGAAGCCGAGGTTGAAGAAGGTGCCGATGGCCCCGTCCTGGGCGAGTGAGGGATTGTAGGAGAGTGCGCTGTTGCCGTAGGTCTGTATGTCGACCGGAGGCGGGGTATTGAATACGTTCACGACCGAACCCTGGACCGAAAAGTGGTCCGAGAACGCGTAGGCGACGTACAGGTTCACGTCCGTGAAGTGCTTGACGGTGCAGTACTGCTCCGGGAATACCCCGGTCAGGAACTTGGTACCGAAGGACGCGTCGACGGCCTCCGCGCAGGTGGTGATGCCGGTGGACGGGTCGGTCAGGTCGTAATGCCCGGTGTAGTTCAGGGTCCACGTCATATCCCAGGGACCCTTGTCCCAGGCGAGCGTGAATACCGCACGGTCCTTCGGGTTGCCGGTGTCACCGGAGATGCCCGTCGGTCCGTGGGTGCCGGCGAGATAGACGGTCGCGCACTGGCCGGCGTAGCAGCTGCTCATGTCCCACAGGAACTCGTGCGACCAGTTGAGTGAGGCGGTGATGCGGCCGATATTGCCGATGTCGAAGTGCGTATTCAGGTCGGTGTCGATGCCGTTGACGTGAATCTCGCCGGCGTTCTCGTAGGAGGACAGGCTGTAGATCGGCTCGCCCTCGGGGAAATTCTCCAGCACGCTCGAGCCGTTCGCCTGCAACACCGGCAGGGTCACCGGGCCCGTGCGCGCGTTCAGCACCGGCGCGGGCGGAAACGGCAGCGCCGAAAACTCGCTGGGACTCACGATCAGGTTCGAGACCTTGATGTCCCAGAAGTCCACCGACAGGTTCACCTTGTCCACCGGCGAGAAGATCGCGCCGATGGTGTAGTTGGTGGAGCGCTCGGGCTGCAGCGCCGGATTCGTGCCCTGCACGAACGCGGCGGGGCAGTTGCAGAACGAGGCCACGTCGCCGGCCGTGGGCAGTACCGGGTAATTGAGGTTGTACGCCGGGATGTAGGGGTTCGCGTTCGAGCTGGGGCACAGCATGCTGTCCGCATATTCACCCAGCAGGTAAGCCGAGGCGGCGTGCGAGTATTCGGCCGGGTTCGGCGCGCGGAAGCCCTTGCCCCAGGTGCCACGCACAGTGATCTGGCTGATGGGCGAGTACTTCACGCCGAACTTCGGCNNGCGTAGGCCTGGTTGATGATCTGGTAGTCGCCGCTCTCGGCGAGCGGCGACTGCGTCGAGTCGAGGTATCTGTGGTTGAACCCCAGGCCAAGGCCCAGGGACAGGGGCCCGCCCGGAAGCGTCACGAGCTCACGCGTGCCGCGCAGGTCTACCACCTGCATCGAGTTGGACATCTGGCTTTGGACCGGTATCGACACGCCGGCCGCGGCCGCCCCGCCCTCGCCGAATACGTAACCGTTGTCGAGTGCCGTCTGCAGCGCCTGGTAGTTGACCAGGCCGAGGTAGGTCTGATCCGTACGCGCATACATCTCGCCGATGTTGGCATCCAGGTCCCAGCCTAATTCGGTACCCTTGAAATCGACGAACAGTCGGTCGGTGGTGGTGGCGATCTCATCGGCGGCGTAGCCGAACTCGAACAGGTTGCCCACCGGATATAGCGGGGTGTTGCCCGGGTTCATCGGATTGCCCACCGGCACGGTGAGCGTGACCGGCTGGGTTACCGTCAGGAAACCCGGTCCATAAGCGGGGAACTGGATCGGATTACCCGGGCCGGCCGGGGCCGAGGTCTGATAGACGCCGACCTGCTCCGCCTCGCTTCTGAACATGGAGCCGGTGATGATGGCCTGCCAGTCTCCGACGAGATTCTTCGTGAAGCGCCCGATGAGGTTGAGGTTGCCGGTCTGCGGCTGAATCTGGAATCCCTTCTCAGTGAAGGTGCACTGATCGGCGGCGAGCGCCGCCGCGNNAGCCCGAGGCGGCCGGAAACGAGGTGCCGAGGCCGTCGTTGGCCCAGATGCTGCCGGCGCCCGGGGTGGAGTTGGTCCCTCCCTCGGGAGCCCAGTTGAGCTGGTTCCAGGGCTCGCCGGTGCGGCTCGAGTTGCGGATCTCATCCTGGTGGCGCCAC
>PMHN01000367.1 GCA_003156695.1 Gammaproteobacteria bacterium | reverse complement strand
CCAGGTCGAGGTCGGCGGCAGCGGGATCGCGATGTGGGCGCGCGCGGCCGTCATGCCGACCTCGCGGGCGTTGGCACCGCCCCGGCGAGCACTTGGTTCACGGCCTCGACTGATAGCCCCGTCGCTCCCGCCAACGTGTTGGCGCCGTGACCGGCAGCAGCGAGTCTGCGGATAGCAGCAGCTTGCTCGACCTGGTCAAGGGTGGCGAAGTGCATTCGAGCCAGCGCCGCCTCGTCGACAACGCCGCCGATCTGCGTNNATTGTCATGCGCCCCCGCCGATCGCCGACGCAATAGGAAGCCCGTGGCGCCTCACCGGCAGCACCCGCAGGATAGGGACGTGGCACGCGAGATCACGGCAGTGGCGCCCGCGCTGAGCCGACCGTTCCGCCTCTTCACCGGTTCGAACAACCGGTGTAGCGACTGCACCAGGAGCGCAGAAACACCCGCATTGCTGCATCGACATCGCTCCAGGTTGCACTCCCGGTTGCACTATCACTGCCGAAATGGCCGAAACGGGCGTCACGGTGATGTCGCCTCGGGTGCCGGTGTCGACTCGGATTGAGCCGGCGAGTACGCGGCACCTGCGTCACCGGACACCGCCTGCGCTTCAATGGGAGGCCGATGAAACGCCTCATGCGCCGGATCGAGCGGGATGGTGCCGTTGAGCATGAACTTGTACGCGGCTTCGGGCGAAAGCTGCGCGCCAGGCTGCGGGAAATTGAGCTGCACCAACGGCGAAAGCGGCGCGCCATCGCGGCCAGCGACTTCCTGAACCAGCGTCGGCCTGCCGGAGCCAATTGCAATCAAGTCCATCAGAGTGCGCCGCGCGACATCGGGCGGCGTTTTTGGGTCGCTGCCTCTGCGCCACAACTCCTTGACAGCGCGACGGTCGTACTTGCGCGCATAGCGCCGCACGCGCGGTTCAATACGCGGACGGCCGAGCGGGTTTCCGGAGACGCCTGGCTGAAACGGCCGACCGACCACCAGGCGGCCGCTGCCATTCGGCGGAGGGGAGGCGCTCTCGCTTGCGCTTGCGCCGCCTTCTGTTGGCTCGCTTGTCATGCCCCAGCTCCCGGCTGCTGATGCCGCGCTGATCGCAGCATTTCCCCCGAGAATGCCTGCTTGTTTGCGCTCGCATAAGGTGGACAAGCGTGTACAAGGGATGGCTTCGTGTACCCATTGCAGGCGCGCGCGCACGTATATAAGAGACGGGTTGAGGTATCCCATGTCTACGCTTGTCCACCTCGACGAACGTAGGTGGTGCGCTTGTTCCTGCCTCGGCGTGCGTCTTTCTGCCAGCCGCAGCGTTCGAGCGCCTCCGCGACCGCCGGCCCGAGCTTGCGCGCGGTGTCGCTGTATGTCGGCTTGTCGGGCTCAAGGCCCAGACCGTAGATCAGCACATCGCGCACCGTGACCGAATCCCCGCTCACCGTNNGGACGTAGGCGGTGACGTCCTGTTCGAGTTCGCTGACGTGCACGCGCTCGTGCTGCTGCTCCGCGGCGATTGCTGCCTCCTCCTGGGTGAGGTGCCACGCGGTGCCCCGGCGGAACTCATGCGCCGCCTCGGCCCACAGTTGTTCGCGGTCGCGCAGCAGCGCGGTGACGTCGATCTGCCCGCAGCGCACCGGCCAGAACCGGCGGTTGCCGGTGCGGTCGCGCAGGTACTCCGACTCGTTTGTGGTGGCGATGAAAACGCACTGCCGCGGGAACTGAGCGGTGCGCCGACCATATGGTGGGCGGAACGTGTCGTGGGTTTGGGTGATGAAGCTCTTTTGCGCCTCCAGGTCGGCGGTGCGCATCGCCTTCAGCTCCGCGATCTCCACTATCCACCGGCCGAGCAGCTGCAGGCGGGCGTCCTTGCCGTGGATCTCCGGCAGGTCGCCGGCGAACCACTCCGGGTGCCCGGCGAGCGTGCGCGCGGCGCTGCTCTTGCCAGTGCCCTGCGGGGCCTCCAGCACCAGCACGTGGTCGGCCTGGCAGCCCGGCGCCATGATCCGCGCGACGGCGGAGATCAGGAAGCGCGTGCCCGTGGCCGCGAGGTACCCCGGGGCGCCGCTCGCATTGAGGTAGTCGGCCAACCAGATCTGCAGCCGCAGTTCGCCGTCCCACTGCAGCGCGTTGAGATAGTTGCGCACCGGGTGGAATGCATGCTCGCGAGCGGCAACCGCAGTGCAGTCCGCGACCGCCGCGGTGCCGCGAACCTTGAGGCCCGCCGCCTGCAACCATGCGGCAAGCTGCGTATCGTCCGCCTCGCTCCACACGGTGCCGGCGTCAGCGGTGCGCCAGGGCGGGGACTTCGCAAACTCGACGTTGAGCGCAAACTCANNCTCGGGCGCCGTGCGCAGGGCAATGAGCACGTTCCGCTCGTCGCCGAAGTAACCGCTGTTGCCGCCGGCAAGTGCCGCGCGCCAGTCCTCGGGTGGTCGGCGCGCCTCGGCTTCCCGGTCAAGCGCGGCTCGCGCCTCGTCGATATTGGTGACGTCAGCGACCATGCGCGTGGTCCCGGGCGCGGCCGATGCGAGCTGCGGCTTGCGCCAGGCGCTGCCAGTCCGTCTCCGTGACGGTCTTCTTCGCGAGCATGGCGGCGCCGATGATCGCCACGGCCGTCACCTCCTCGGAGATGACCTCCAACAGGTCGCGCGCGGGGATGCGCGAGTGTGAGGGCGCAAAGTTGCCGAGCGGCTTCTCGAACAGATCCGCCAGGGTCAACCCCAGCGCCGCCAGCACCGCGCCGGTCTCGCACCCGCCAAAGTCGTAAAGAAGCAGCCGGCCGTCGTCAAGCTCGCGGACGCTGAGCGACGGGGAGTGGTCCTCGTGTGCCGGGCAGCGTGCCAACCAGCGGCCTGGCGCCGTCTGCTTCACGCGCTCCAGGCGGTCAAGCAGCTTCGCCGCAGCGTTCACTGCGGCCGCCCCGCTGCCGGCACCCACCGCGTGAGCAACGGATGCCAAATGGCGGCGAGGATTTCGCGCGCCGGCCGCGGCCCGGCATTCAGTGTCGCGGGCTCGGCCGGGGCCGCGGTGCTGGCGGTGGTGGTGATGGCGGGAGTGGCGACGGCGGCCGCGGCGGTTATACTCCCGCCGTTCCCTGCGTCTGTCTCGTCGCTCCCGGGGTGTCGCCGCAAAACGGCCCCGGGCGCGG
>PMHN01000159.1 GCA_003156695.1 Gammaproteobacteria bacterium | reverse complement strand
GATTCCCGGTCCGTTGTCGCTCACCAGCAGCTGCACGCTGCCGCCCACCCGCCGCACGTCCACCTCGATATGGCCGCCCGCCGGCACATACTTCAGCCCGTTCTCGATGAGATTGGTCAAGAGCTGCGCGAGCAGCTGCCGGTTGCCCTGCACCACGCCGGCGGCGCCGCTCGGTAAGGTGAGTGTAAGGCCCTGGGCGAGCGCCACCGGCTCGAAGAGCTCGACCAGCTCCGCGGCCAGTTCGCCCATATCCACGGCGGTCGGTGAGGCGAGCGGCGCGCCCGACTCGGCAAGCGCGATCTGCAGCAGCGTCGCGAGCGTGCGCTGCAGGCGATCGACTTCGCGCAGCGCTGACTCGATCGATTCGTGCACCGCCGACTCAAGCGGGGGGGCCCGCAGCAGCAGCGCGTCCATGCGCGTGCGCAGCCGATGCAGTGGTGCGCGCAGGTCNNGGTCGTGGGCGGTGCTGTCGAAAGTTGCGCGCAGCGTGCCGGCCTGGTGTTCGAGCCGGTCGAGCACGCGATTGACCGCTACCGCCAGCGCGTCGAACTCGTCGTTGACGCCCGACACCGGCAACCGTCGCCCGATGTCTCCGGCCATGATGCGCTGGCAGGTCTCGGTCACGGCCCCGACGCGCCGCGCCAGGCGGAAGCTGAACCAGAAACCGGCGAGCGCCGCCGCCAGCGTCGACAGGCCAATGCCCCACAGGGTGGCGAAGCGGAACTTCTCCGCGAAGCGGCGCCCCTGCGAAATGTCCGTGCCGACGAGCAGCAGGTCCCCGCCGGGAAGCGTGCGCACCGCCGCGCGCACCGGATGCACGGCGCGCCGTCCAGGCTCGATGGTGGCGATTTCGAACTCCGGCCAGTGCTCGGCGGGCATACCATCAAACGGCCAGTTGGTGACGTTGCCGGCAATGCGTTCGAAGGTGGAGTCGGCCAGCATGTAGACCGCGCCGATGCGGCCCCAGCTGTCGATGCGCAGATCGATCTCGTCGGTGACCCCGGCGACACCGCTGCGGGCGTACTTGTCCTCGAGACTCTGCAGCTCGGTGTCGATAATGAGGTCGACTTCGTCGGTGATCAGACTCTCGGTCAGAAGGTACGCGCTGCCGAGCGTCACGCCGACCGCGAGCGTCACCAGCAGCGTGTAGCCCACCGACAAGCGGAAGGCCGTGGTGTTGAACAGCTGCAGTCGCACGGACTAGTTGTCGCTGCGCAGGACGTAGCCACTGCCACGCACGGTGTGGATCAGCGGGTGATCCGCGCCGCGATCGATCGCCTGGCGCAGGCGGCTGATGTGCACGTCGATGAGATTGCTCTGCGGATCGAAATGCAGGTCCCAGACCCCTTCCAGCAGCATCGTGCGCGTGACCACCTGCCCGGCGCGACGCATGAGGAATTCGAGCAGCTTAAGTTCGCGCGCCGTAAGCTCCACCTCGCGCCCGCCGCGGGTGACGCGCCGCGCCAGCAGCTCGAACTCCAGGTCCTCGACCTTCAGGCGCGTGGCGTGCGGCGTGCCCGAGCGGCGGCGCGCCAGCGCCTCCATGCGCGCCAGCAACTCCGCGAACGCGAACGGCTTGGTGAGATAGTCATCGCCGCCGGCCTTGAGTCCGCGGATGCGGTCATCCACGCTGCCAAGGGCCGACAGCACCAGTACCGGGGTGCTGATGCCCTTTTTACGCATGAGCTCGATGATCGCCAGCCCGTCGATGTGCGGCAGCATGCGATCGGTGACGATCAGGTCGAACTGCCCCTCGGTCGCGCGAAACAGACCCTCACGCCCTTCCGCGGCGTGATCGACCGTGTAGCCACTCTCGCGCAGGCCCTTGACCAGGAAGCGTGCGGCTTCCAGGTCGTCTTCGATGAGGAGTACGTGCACGGGCGGGAAGAGTAGGAGGCGCCACGGTGCGCGCGCAAGCCCCGCACGCCGCCTGCGGTGTGCAGCGGCTGACCGCACGCGGTCGCGTACGGCCTTTCAGCCCGCCGGCGGCCGGGCGCGCTCAGCGCTTTGCAGGCGCGCGATGAGTGAGCTTAGGAACACGCGGTTGAAGCGCAGCTGGCAGGAAGCCGAGACCTGCTCGAGCAGCGTCGAGCTGACCTTCAGGACGGTAACCGCGCCGCCGGCACGAATGGTGGCCGTGCGCTTGGCACCCGGCACGTAGCTCGCTTCGCCGAAACAATCGCCGGTGTCGAGCAGGCCGACGCGCTGGCCGTGGCGCTCCACCGCGCAGCCGCCGGTCACCAGGATATAGAAGCGATCGTCCATCTCGCCTTCCTTGACGATCTCCTCCCCGGCCGCGTAATCCTGCCAGCTGCTGGCGCGCAGCACTTCCCAGATCTCCGCATGCGAGAACTCGTGGAAAAACTTCAGCCGCCGCAACACTCCGAATTGCTCCTGGCGGTCGATACGGGCGTTAGCCTCGCGCAGCCGCTGGTGCACGCGGGTGAGGTCAGCCGCAAAATCCAGCCCCGACTTGCAGCGCTTCTCCGGGTCCTTCTGCAGGGCCAGGGCTACGACGGTTTCGAGTTCTTCCGGCACATCCTGGCGCAGCGTGTGAATCGGCGCCGGCGTCGCGTACACGATCTGGTGCAGCAGCTTCTGCAGATTACCGGCCCGGAACGGCCGCGTGCCCGTCAACAGCTCGTACATCACCGCGCCCAGCGAATACAGGTCGGAACGGTTGGTGAGCTCCAGACTCTGCACCTGCTCCGGGGACATGTAGGAGGGGCTGCCGGCGATGCCCTCGATGCGCGAAATGTCCGAATCCGACACCAGCGCGATGCCGAAATCGATAATGCGAACGTCGCTGTCCTGCGTGAGCATGATGTTCGAGGGCTTGACGTCACGATGGATGACGCCGCGCGAGTGCGCGTAGTGCAACGCCTTGGCGCACTTGAACATAATTTCGACGGTGTCGTCGATGCGCAGCAGGTTGTCCGAGCGGCAATAGGCCGCCAGGGTGCGCGCGCCGTGCACGTGCTCGGTGACGATATAGCAGTTGCCGTTTTCCTCACCGGCATCATAGATGGGGAGAATGTGCGGGTGCTGCAGCATGCCGACCAGGTGCGCCTCGGAGAGGAACATCTTGCGTGCGATGCGCGCGCGTTCCTCATCGCCGCCGGTGTCCATGTTGTACACCTTGATGGCGACGTCGCGGCCGTAGTAGGCGTCATGCGAGAGATACACGATGCCGGTGCTGCCGCGGCCCACTTCCTTGATGACCACGTACTTGCCGATCCGGTCGGGCATGCGCACCACCGGCTTCGGCTTCGGATTCGGACTTGGTTTTGTAGCCGATGCTGACATGGCGCGGCGAGTTGCAAATGAGCCCGCTGAGGATACGGGTTCGCGCCGCGGTGCGACTGTGATGCACGCCTCATGGATCCCTGGCATGACGTGCGCGTGTGCGCGCTGTAGCGCGCGCAGCCGTCACGCGCCCTTAACCGAAATGCTGGTAGCCGCAATGCGAGAACTGCATCACAGACCCGTCGCGCAGCACCGCCGCGCCCGGCGCCTTGCGCAGCACGCCGATGCGGTGGTAATCCCAGCGCTGCGACGGCAACTCCTGCATAAACGCCGCGAGATTTTTTTCCGCGACCGCGAAGCACAGCTCGTAGTCGTCGCCGCCGGTGAGCGCGAACTCGCGTGCGCGCTCAGCTCCGGCCGCCTGCTCGAGTGCTGCCGATACCGGCAGCGCCTGGTAGTGGATTTCAACCCCGGTACCGCTCGCGTGTGCGAGCTTCGCAGCATCTGCGAGCAGGCCGTCGGAAACATCGATGCAGGCGCTCGCGAATTCCCGCAGCCGCTCGCCGAGCGCAACCCGCGGGCTCGGCATTTCAAACCGTCCGCGCAGGTAAGCATGCAGGGCGGACGGTGCGCTCATCCGCGCCTCCTGCAGCGCCAGGCCCGCGGCGGCATCCCCCGGCGTGCCGGATACAAACAGCGAATCTCCGGGATGGCCGCCCGAGCGCTTAAGCGCCGTCCCGCGCGGCACGAATCCCAGCAGCTGCACCGTGATGCACAATGGTCCGCGCGTGGTGTCGCCACCGACGAGTTGCACCTCGTGCGCGCGCGCCAGCTCGCCGAAGCCCGCCGCGAACTCCGCGAGCCACGACTCCTGCGCCTGCGGCATGGTGAGTGCCAGCAGCGCCCAGGCGGGGCGCGCACCCATCGCCGCCAGGTCACTCAGATTGACCGCCAGCGCACGATGGCCGATGGATGCCGGGGGCGAGCCGTGGGGGAAGTGCACGCCCGCCACCAGTGTGTCGGTGGCGGCGACCAGCTCGGTGGCCTCGGGAACCGTCAGGAGCGCGGCATCATCGCCGACACCCGCCACCACGTCTGCACGCCGCGCGCCGCAGGCGCGGAAGTAACGGTCGATGAGCGCAAATTCCCCGAGCGCCATGCGCGCGCGCTTGCCTTCAGTGTTCGGCGGGCCGCAGCTCGTGCGCCGCGCGATCGAGCACCGCGTTCACGAATTTGTGTCCGTCAGTCGCGCCGAAGCGCCGCGCAAGACCCACCGCCTCGTTGATGATGACGCGGTACGGCACGTCCGGCCGCGACTGCAGCTCGAACAGGCCCATGAGCAGGATGCCGTGCTCGATCGGATCGAGCAGCCGCGGCTCGCGGTCGGTGAAGGCGGCCAGTCGCACGTCCAGCTCGCCACGCGCGCTGCACACCCCCTCGAGGAGGGCGCGAAAGAACTCCCCGTCCGCCCGCCCCATGTCATCCGCGGCGCTGAACTCATTCACCAGGTCCTGCCACGGGCACTCGTTCAGTTGCCAGCGATACAGCGCCTGCAGTGCGAGCTTGCGCGCCACGGTGCGCGTACCGCTGAATTCGCGGGCGGCCGGTGCGCTCATCGGCGGGTGCCTTTCACAGCCGCGCCATGACTGCCGCCATCTCGAGCGCGCACTCCATCGCTTCGCCCCCCTTGTTGGCGCCGCTGGTTGCGGCGCGCTCCAGCGCCTGCTCACGGTTCTCTACCGTGAGCACACCGAACGCGATGGGAACGCCGGTCTCGAGGCTCGCCAGCTGCAGGCCGCGCGCGCATTCCCCGGCAATGTAGTCGAAATGCGGCGTGTCGCCGCGGATCACGCAGCCGAGCGCCACCACCGCGTCGCATTTGCCGCCGGCGGCGAGCTTCCTGGCAACGACCGGCAGCTCGAACGCGCCCGGCACCCGCACCACCATCAGGTCCTGTGGCGCACCGCCGTGAGTGGACCAGGCGGCGCTCGCGCCCTTGATGAGGCTCGCGACGATGAAATCGTTGAAGCGCGCCGCGACGATCGCGACCTTGCGTCCGCGCGCCGCAACCTCACCTTCGATGAGCTGCGGCTGGGTCACCCCTCTGCCCCGACGTAGCCCTCGATCTCGAGGCCGAAGGCCGAGATGCCGAGCATCTGCTTGGGCGCCGACAGCACGCGCATGCGTCGCACCCCGAGGTCCTTGAGAATCTGCGCACCGACGCCGAAGGTGCGCAGCACCGCGCCCTCCCCGCCGTCGGCAGGAGTTTCCGGCGCTGGCGCCGCAGGCGTCGCGGCGGCAAACGAGCGCAGCGCCTCTGCCAGCTCGCTCGCCGACTGGTCCTGATGCAGCACCACGACCACACCGTTGCCGGCCTCGACGATGCGCTGCATTGCCGCGCGCAGCGTCCAGACACGCGCCGCACCGCGCACGGCGATGAGATCGCGCAGCGTGTCAGGCAGGTGCACGCGCACCAGCGGAACCTGCGGACCGTCGAGCCGGCCGTGCGCCAGCGCCAGGTGCACCTCGAGGCTCGCGCAATCCCGGTACGCATACAGCCGGAACTCGCCAAGTTCGGTCTGCACGCTCTGTTCGCCGATGCGCTCGACGGAACGTTCGATGCGCAGCCGGTGACGGATGAGATCCGCGATGGTGCCGACTTTCAGCTGGTGCCGGCGGGNNGGCGGGCGAATTCCTGCAGTTGCGGACGGCGTGCCATGCTGCCGTCGTCGTTCATGACCTCGCACAACGCGCCCACGGGCTTCAACCCCGCGAGCCGGCACAGGTCGACCGCGGCCTCGGTGTGACCGGCGCGCACCAGCACACCGCCGCGGCGCGAGCGCAACGGGAAGATGTGTCCGGGGCGGACAAAATCCGCCGACGTTGATGCCGGGT
>PMHN01000359.1:2365-5041 GCA_003156695.1 Gammaproteobacteria bacterium | reverse complement strand
CGGCGCGAGCAGGTGCGGAATCCCCTCGTACACTGAAAGCTCGAGCATCTTCGGGTCGATCATGACGAGCCGCACGTGCTCGGCCGTGGATTTGTAGAGCAGCGACAACACCATCGCGTTGATGGCGACGGACTTGCCCGAACCCGTCGTGCCGGCGATTAAGAGGTGCGGCATGCGCGCAAGATCGGCAACCACAGGGTGACCGCCGATGTCCTTGCCGAGCGCGAGCGCGAGTGGCGAGTGCATCTCGTCGTAGGCCTTGGAGCGCAGAATCTCGCCCAGGGTGACCACCTCGCGCTTTTCGTTCGCGATCTCAAGTCCCATCACGCTCTTGCCCGGAATGACCTCCACCACGCGTACCGAGAGCACCGACAGCGCGCGCGCCAGGTCCTTGGCGAGAGCCGTGATCTGACTGGCCTTGACGCCGGGAGCCGGACGCAGCTCGAAGCGCGTCACCACCGGGCCTGGCTGCACGGCCACCACCTCGGCATCGATGGCGAAGTCCTTGAGCTTCATTTCCACCAGGCGCGAGAGCGCCTCGAGACCTTCGGCCGAATACAAGGGCTCGCGTGGCGGCGGGTCGTCCAGCAGCTTCAGCGCCGGCAGCTCATTCGCCTTCGGCCGATCAAACAGCGGTACCTGCCGCTCGCGCTCGACGCGCGCGCTCTTCTCGACGATGGGCTGAGGCGGCTCGATCCGCGGCGGCGCGCGGGTTGCAGATTTTTTCTGTGAGGTCTCGACCGCGTCCTTGCGCGCCTGGCGCCGTTCGCGCCCCTCGGCCGCATCGCGTCGCGAGGCAAAGCGCCCCCGCACCCAGCCGACCCCCTCCCAGGTGGCAGCCCCCAGCCGATCCATGATAGTGAGCCAGGAGACCCCGAAGGCGAGCGAAAGACCGGCCATCCAGGCGGCGATCATGAGGAGAGTGGCGCCCAGGAAATTCAGGCCGGCCGCGAGGCTGCCGCCGACCACGCTGCCGATCACTCCACCGGCGCTCTGGCGCAGCGGCCCCGGCTGCCAGTGCAACGTGGTGAGCGCGCAGCTCGCCACCAGCACCAGCAGGAACCCCGCAACACGCACCAGTGTGTTGGCCCGTGAGGTGGGTTCAGCCTTCAGCCGCCGCTGCAGTCCTACGCACACAGCCCCCAGCACCAGCGGGAACAGGAACGCCGGGCGTCCGAACAGGAAAAACAGCACGTCGGCGAGCCACGCGCCGATGAGCCCGATGCGGTTGTGGATGGCAGAGGAGCTGCCGGTGAAGGAAAAGCCCGGGTCGTCGGGACTGTAGCTGACGAGCGCGACGAACAGCACCAGCGCCACGATGCCGATGGCGATGATGGCGCTCTCCCGCAGGCCGCGGGATACGGCCGATGAAAAGCGGGGCGCGCCGCGCGCCTGCGCCGAGGATTCAGCCAATTACTTCAGTCTCCGTCTTTAAGATAGGCAAGCCGCCATTATAGTAGACACCCATGACGAGCATCCGGCACAGTCGCCTCATCATCTTAGGCTCCGGCCCTGCCGGCTACAGCGCCGCGGTGTACGCCGCGCGCGCCAACCGCGCGCCGCTTTTGATCACCGGCGTCGAGCAGGGGGGCCAGCTCATGACCACCACCGACGTGGACAACTGGCCCGGGGATGTCGAAGGGCTGCAGGGCCCGGCGCTCATGGAGCGCATGAAACGTCATGCGGAGCGCTTCGCCACCACGATCGTGAACGATCACATTCACACTGTCGAGCTCGGCGCGCGGCCCCTGCGCCTCGCCGGCGATGCCGGCGGCTACAGCTGCGATGCGCTCATTATTGCCACCGGGGCGACCGCCAAGTACCTGGGCCTGCACTCCGAGGAGCGCTTCCGCGGGCGGGGGGTGTCGGCGTGCGCGACCTGCGACGGCTTTTTCTTCCGCGGCCATCGCGTGGCGGTGGTCGGCGGCGGCAACNNCGGCTGTTCCGCGAGGTGAGCGCGGGCAAGATGACCGTGATCTGGAACCATACGGTGGACGAGGTGCTCGGCACCGAGCACGGCGTGAACGGCGTACGGCTGCGCGCCCTGCCCGATGGCAAGACCAGCACGCTCGGCGTGACCGGGCTCTTCGTCGCCATCGGCCACAGCCCCAACACGACGCTGTTTACCGGACAGCTCGCGATGCGCGAGGGTTACCTCACCATCAAGAGCGGACTGGACGGCGATGCCACCGCCACCAGCATCCCCGGGGTCTTTGCCGCCGGTGACGTTGCCGACCACGTCTACCGTCAGGCAGTCACTTCCGCCGGCGCCGGGTGCATGGCCGCGCTCGACGCGGACCGCTACCTCGAGGCGCTCGACACGCGGCAGCGCCCGTAGCGCGCTTACCGGTCACGCCCTTGGACCAGGCCGCATTCAGCGACAGCATCGATACGCTGGGCTCCACCGAGTGGAGCGCCCTCGGGGCGGACGCGCATCCGTTCATGCGTCATGAGTTTCTCGCCGCCCTCGAACACACAAATTGTGTCGGCACCGACACCGGCTGGCAGCCGTGCTACCTCAGTCTGCGAGACGCGCGCGGACTGGCGGCCGCCNNACGGCGAATTCGTGTTCGACTTCGCGTGGGCGCAAGCCTACGAGCGCATGGGCCGCCGCTATTACCCGAAGCTGACGCTCGCCGCGCCCTTCACGCCCGCCACCGGGCCGCGCCTGCTGGT
>PMHN01000359.1:0-2322 GCA_003156695.1 Gammaproteobacteria bacterium | reverse complement strand
CCGTGACTGCCAGTTTCACTGGCGCAATCGCGGCTACGCCACGTTCGATGACTACCTCGGCACTTTCACGGCAGAAAAACGCAAGAAAGCCCGCCGCGAGCGGCGGCGCGTGGCCGAGGCCGGGGTGCGCTTCGAGACGCGCTTCGGCGGCGAACTCGATGAGGCGCTCCTCGATCATATCTATGCCCTGCATCGCGACACGTTCCTGCGCCACGGCCACGAGCCGTACCTGACGCGCGCGTTCTTCAGCGAAATCGCACGCACACTGCCCGACTCGTTCATGGTCAAACTCGCGGTGTACCAGCGGGCAGTCGTGGCGGTGGCGATCTTCTTCTGCTCCCGGGAGACTCTCTTCGGGCGCTACTGGGGAGCGGCCGCCGACTACCACAGCCTGCACTTTGAAGCCTGCTATCACCAGGGGATTGAGTTCTGCATCGAACGCGGTATCGCGCGCTTCGAGCCCGGCACGCAGGGCGAGCACAAGGTGAGTCGCGGGTTCGAGCCCACCATCACCTGGTCAGGCCACTACNNACATCGCCGATCTGCAATTCCGCGCCGCCATCGCCGATTACCTGCGGCGCGAGGCCGCGGCGGTGGACGCCTACGCTCTGGAGGTCCAGGGGCACGTCCCCTACCGGGGACGCCGCCTGGCGCAGATCGTGCCGTGAAAAGCATCACCTGGCTCTCCCCCCTTGATGCGCCGGAGTGGTTCCCGCCGCTCGAGCAGGCACTGGAGGAACCGGCCGGACTCCTCGCGGCGGGCGGCGACCTGTCTCCCGCGCGCCTCGTCGCGGCCTACGCGCGCGGGATTTTCCCCTGGTATTCCCCGGGACAGCCGGTGCTGTGGTGGTCGCCGGACCCACGCGCGGTGCTCTTTCCGGACGAGTTTCACTGCAGCCGCAGCCTCGCGCGGACCATTCGCCGCGGGGAGTTCAGCGTCTCGGAGGATCGTGACTTTGCCGCGGTCATCGACGGCTGCGCCGCCCCGCGCACGGCAAGTCCCGGCACGTGGATCACCTCCGACATGCGCGCGGCGTACCTGGAGCTGTACCGGCTTGGCGTGGCGCACAGCGTCGAAGTCTGGCGCGCCGGTGAGCTTGCCGGGGGCCTGTACGGCGTGCGCCTGGGCGACATGTTCTTCGGCGAATCGATGTTCAGCCGCGAACGCGACGCCTCCAAGGTGGCCCTCGCACACGTGGTTTCGATGTGCGCACGCAACAACGTGGCGGTGATCGACTGCCAGCTTCCCTCGCGCCACCTCGAAAGCCTCGGGGTGCGCTGCATTCCGCGCTCGCAGTTCGAATCGCTGCTGCGCGAGCACGCACCCCCTTAGTCCATCGGCCGTGCCATACGCTTGCTTCCGCAGCATTGACACGCCCTGGTAAATTGCCAGGTGAGCGCCGTTTGTGCTCCAATCCGCGCCCCGTAAGGCCGTTTAGGGCTGTATGTCCAAAGAAGATGCCATCCAGATGGAAGGCGAGGTCGTTGAGACCCTGCCCAACACGACGTTTCGGGTGAAGCTGAAGAATGGCCACATCGTGACCGCGCATATTTCCGGGAAGATGCGCAAAAACTACATCCGCATCCTGACCGGCGATGCCGTCACCGTGGAAATGACGCCCTACGACCTGACCAAGGGCCGCATCATCTATCGCGGTCGGTAAGCCGGGCGCTACGCAGCCGGCAAAAGCCACGCCTTTTGCCGGCGCAAACGCAGCTGATGTCCGGCAAAATCGCCGCAGGCGATTTTGCCCAATGAACTCAGGCCGGAACTGCCGGTACCTGTGACGGCTCGCACTCGAGCGCCAGCTGCGAGCCATCCTCACTCACCGACACGCGCACGTGACCGCCGCCCGCGAGCCGCCCGAACAGCAGTTCCTCGGCGAGCGGCCGCTTGATGTGCTCCTGGATAGTGCGCGCCATCGGTCGCGCTCCCATCTTCGGGTCATAACCCTTCTGTGCAATCCAGCGCCGGGCCGCCTCATCGAGGCTGATGCTCACGCCCTTTTGCTCGAGCTGCGCCTCGACCTCGAGGATGAGCTTGTCGACCACGCGCTCGATGGTTACCGGATCCAGCGCCGCAAACTGAATGACGGCGTCCAGGCGATTGCGGAACTCCGGCGTGAAAATCCTGCGGATCGCCTCCATGCCATCGCTGGCGTTGTCGGCGTGCGTAAAGCCGATGGACGGGCGCGCCATCTCCTGCGCGCCGGCGTTGGTCGTCATCACGATGACCACGTGGCGGAAGTCCGCCTTGCGGCCGTTGTTGTCCGTGAGGGTGCCGTGGTCCATCACCTGCAGCAGCAGGTTGAAGACATCCGG
>PMHN01000257.1 GCA_003156695.1 Gammaproteobacteria bacterium | reverse complement strand
CGGCCGCGCGTCTTTTCAGAGTAATAGAGGACGTACTGCTTGCTGTGATGAATGACTCGCCCATCCTTCATCCGCTCATCGAACGCCTCGCGGATGTTGATGTAGACGAATATGCCCCTTCGGGCCAGCAGCTCCTGGAGCTGAAAGGCTAAGCTGCGCGAGACGGTCCCGCACCGGATAGTGGTTATTGGGCCGTTCTTGCCGATGCTTCCGTCGCCACGGTAGTACGCATCCGTGGCCAGGCGCTGTCGATGCGACGGGAGGTCCATCACTGCCTTGCTGAAGCGCTTGCCGTGCGCGTACTTCCCGCCGTGCTTCTCGAGCGCCGCGCACAGCTCGGCTGAATACACTACTAGGTACACGCCATGCCGCTTCTTATCGTGGCTACGCGACGGCCGTTTCCCCGTGCAGCGCTCGATCAGCATGGCGATCTCATCGGCCATCTCCGGCTCGTGATCACCCAGGCACCACTCAGCCGCGTCGTAGCCGTTGAATTTTGTTACACACCCTTCGGCGACGTAAAAGCCGAGGAGCCGCAGGAACTCGTCCGTAAGCGACGGATCGTCGCGCTCGACCTTGTTGATCGGGAAGACCAGCAGATCCCCTGGCACGAGCTCACCCGCCGGCACAAACTCGGGCTCGGCGTTCTCGAGGAGCTGCGGGTGAATGTCTGACCAGCGACCTGGNNGACACGCGTTCGCGACGGATCGCCAGCACCGGGTGCTCGGGGGTTACGTGGAAGCGGTTCCCGGGACTGCGTGGCGTAATTTCCATCATGGCGCCCTGGTAGGCACGACGCATGATCTTGGCGACCTCAGCTTCTTCCCCCCGCTCGTTGAGAACGACGTCGTGCAGGGCGACATCGCGAACGCAGCGCATTTCATCGCCGTAAGAGACTTCCTCCCAGGCCGGCAAGCACCCTTCGAGGTAGCTCACGTACGCACCTTCATCGGCGATGATGAGCGTGCGCTCGANNCCCTTCGGCACGTACACGAACGAGCCGTCGGTGAACACCGCGGAATTCAGGGTGGCGAAGAAGTTGTCGGAAGGCGGGACAACACTTCCGAGGTACTGCTCGATCAAGTGCGGGTGCGTGCGCACGGCTTCCGAGAACGGACAGAACACGACCCCGGCGGCGGCGAGCCGGTCCTTGAACGTCGTGGCAACCGATACGCTGTCGAACACCGCATCCACGGCNNACCGGCGAGTCGCGCCCGCTCGTGCAACGGCACGCCGAGCTTTTCGTAAGTCGCCAGTAACTTCGGATCGACATCGGCGAGACTCTTCGGGCCGTCCTTGTTGGTCTTCGGCGCGGAGTAATAGGAGATCGCCTGGTAGTCGATGGGCGCAACCTTCACGTGCGCCCAGTGCGGCTCCTTCATGGTCAGCCAATGGCGCAGCGCCTTCAGGCGCCACTCGGTGAGGAAGGCGGGTTCCTGCTTCTTGCGCGAGATGAGGCGTACGACGTCCTCATCCAGACCCGGCGGAACCGTGTCCGAATCGATCTCGGTCACGAAGCCATGCTGGTAGCCCCGTCCGAGCAGCGACTCGAGTTGTTTGGCGTTTTCACTCATAAATTCGTTGGCACGATGTCATCAGGCACGAACCGGGGTGCGTGAGGCCGCAGCCTTCATCTCGCGCTCGAGCGCGGGCAGGCGTGCCGGGGCGGCCTCAAGACCTGCGAGCTGCGCCAGGCTCACGTCATATAAAGATCGGCGGATGGCCAGATTCAGCCGCTGCCAGACGCGGCCCACCCGGCAGCTGTCTTCGATCTCGCAGTTGCCGTAGCCGGCGGAGCAGTCGGTGAGCGCGACCGGTCCCTCGAGCGCATCGAGAATGGCCGCGGCGCTGATCTGCGTGGCGGGGCGGGCGAGCTGATAGCCGCCGTGCAGGCCGCGCGTCGAGAGCACGAGCCCCGCGCGCTGCAACTGCTTGAGGAGCTTGCATACCGTTGGCGCTGCAATGTGCGTGCTGTCCGCCAGCGCAGCAGCGGTTTGCACGCGCTCAGGCTCTCCTGCGAGCGCGGCGAGCAGTACCGTGGCGTAATCGGTGAGCCGGCTGATCCGCAGCATGGCGACCTCTCTTTAGAACTAGGACTAGTTTAGTACTAATTAGCCCGGCAACCAAGTGGAGCACCTGGCGCACCATCGCCGGCGCGGGGGGCTGATTTGCTATCCTTGGCGCCCCAATTTTCCGCGGGCTGTCCATGGCGCGCGCACCGGATGAGAGGACTTGACGATGAACGCGAGCGAGCTCACGCGTATTGCGCGCGCCATGGTGGCGAGTGGTAAGGGCATCCTGGCCGCCGACGAAAGCTCAGGCACGATCAAGAAGCGCTTTGACGCCATCAAGCTCGACTCCACCGAGGAGCATCGCCGCACCTACCGTGAAATGCTGTTCACGGCGCCGGGAGCCGCGGAATCGGTGAGCGGCGTCATTCTTTATGATGAGACCATTCGTCAGAAAACCAAGGACGGCACGCCGTTCCCGCAGTACCTGACGAAGCAGGGCATCATCCCGGGGATAAAGGTCGACCTGGGCGCAAAACCACTCGCGGGTTTTCCCGGTGAGACGATCACGGAGGGCCTCGACGGCTTGCGCGAGCGGCTGATCGAGTACCGGGGTCTTGGTGCGCGTTTCGCCAAGTGGCGTGCGG
>PMHN01000277.1 GCA_003156695.1 Gammaproteobacteria bacterium | reverse complement strand
GAGGACTACGACTACGACTGGCGCACGGCCGAGAAGGAATTCCAGCGCGCCATCGAGCTCAACCCCAACTACGCGACCGCGCACCAGTGGTATGCCGACTGCCTCGCCTACGAGGGTCGCTCCGCGCAGGCGCTCACCGAGAGCGACCATGCGCGGGCGCTCGATCCGCTGTCGCCGATCGTGGTGGCCGAGCGCGCCGTGATTCTCGCCTACGCGCGACAGTACGACCGCGCCATCCAGGCGTTCCAGGCGGTGAACGCGATGGATCCGCGGCTCGCGCGCGGGCACCTGGTTATCCAGGCCTACGTCGAAGCCGGCCGTCCCGCGGAAGCCTTGGGTTACCTGCAGACCTGGCGCGCGCTGCAGCCCGGACCCTGGATCTGGGCCAACGAGGCCTACATCCGCGGGCGCATGGGTCAGCGAGCGGGCGCCGAGGCCGCGATCCGGAAAATGGACGCTGCCAACCAGCCGCCGCAGGCGGACCCGCTGCCCATGCGGGCGCTCGCCTACGCCGGTGTCGGCGACACCGACAAGCTCCTGGCGACGCTGGAAGCTGCCTGGAGCGAGCGCAGCAACCTCGCCACGACTCTCAAGGTCGACCCGGTGTACGACTTCCTGCGCAACGACCCGCGGTTCATCGACCTCATCCACCGCGCGGGCTTGCAGTAGACCGCGGACGTGCGGTGCCCCCGGCCCGCTTGGTGAACGGGATCAGCATCGGCGTCCGCTCGCGGTAGCGCCGGTAGGTCTCGCCGAAGTAGCCGACCAGGTCGTGCTCCTCGAACTGGATAGCGATAAGGATGTAGCCGGTGGTTGCGAGCGCGAACAGCAGGTGCCCGCGCGTCATGCGCGGCGTCGCCCAGAACGCGATCAGGAAGCCAAGATAGAGCGGATGCCGCACCAGCCGGTAGAGCACCGGCGTCGCGAACGGCGCCGGCTGATAGCGCACCCGGCGCAGGTGGTCCGTCACCTGCTTGAGCCCGAACAGGTCAAAGTGACTGATGAGGAACGTACACGCGAGCACCGTCAGCCAGCCGAGCCAGAAGAGCGCGCTCAACACCAGGTATCCGGTGTCGTTGCGCACGTCCCAGACCACTTCGGTCATCGGCCGCCATTGCCAGAAGAGCACGATGAGGCACAGGCTCGCCAACAGCACGTAAGTGCTGCGCTCGACGGGCTCGGGAACGATGCGCGTCCAGGCACGCTTAAACCATGGGCGCGCCATCACGCTGTGCTGGATGGCGAACAGGCCGAGGAGCAGCGCATCGATCACGAGCGCCGGGAGCGTCAGCACCCCGGCGCCGGAATCGATCGACTTCGGCACCACGAGGTTGCCGACGAAGCCGATGGCGTAGAGGAACGTCCCGAGGAAGAGCAGGTAGACAAGTGCTCCGTAGAGAAATGCGGCGACTCGGCTCATGGGTGTCTCCTACTTCGGCAGCAAGGTAACAGGCACTTCCGTGATGGAATCGACCGGCAGACCGTTGGCGGCCGCCGCCTGGCGGATCGCTGCTTCGTTCGGCGCCTCGTAGACGCAGAAGGTCTTGGTCTTCTGGGCGTTCGCGTACGACATGAGCCAGTGCACGTCGTACTTGCTGTTGTTGGCGTTGACCTTGGCCTTGAGGGCCGCATCAAGGCCATCGAGCGAGCCCGGCTTGAACGTGCGCTCGATAATGTAGCGATGGGTGCCGGCACTCGCCTCAGGCGTCGCCGCGGGTGGGGTTTGTGCGTAGGCAGCGAGCGAAGCCACGAGGATGAGGCAGCCAAAAAAAGTAGTCACGGTTTTCATGTGGTCTCCAAGCTTGTAGGTATAGCGGTGTCAACGGCGCATCTGACCGTGCAGCTCAACCGATCGGCTGATGTGCGCACGTCACGTGCGTATTCCAGTCCGCGTAGCTTCCCTTGGGGTTGTGTTCCCACGCCCACACGTGCATCTCGTAGAACGACGGCAGGCCGTAGCGATTGGGAGCCGCAATGTAGTTCATGAGATTTCCGTCCAGGGCCGGGGTAGCCCCGGCTGGCGGGTTGCTGCCTAGCCACACGCTTTCCAGCACGATGAACTCGACGCCAACGAGTCGCATCGCGCCGTTCGTCATGGGCTCGTAGATCAGGGCTTGCGGCTGTGCCGGATTGAGAACGAGCGAACTGAGGCGCGACTTAAGTACCAGATGTACGCCCATGGCGCCGGTATCCGGACCGCTTACGCACGGCGTGGCCGTCACCCAGCCTTCGGAGAAGGCGACGTTGATGTCGAGGTAACGCTCCGTCGCGTTGTGCACCTTGTCGATGAGGGGCGTCGCCTCGTCATCCGCCGCGGCGGCCATGGGTGCCACGAGCGGCACCAGGGCAGCCACAGCCAAAAGCGCACGCCGGGTTGGTTTGGTCGATGAATTGAGCATGGTCGATTGCACTCCAGGTTGCAGGGATTACAGGATTCGCAGGAAGGCGGCGAGGTCTGCCACTAGAGCGCCTCAAGGAATGTCACCAGATCGGACTGCTGCTGGGGGGTCAGCCCGATATTGAAGCGCTGGTTGTAAAAGTTCACCACTGTTGAGAGGTCCTTGGCGGAGCCGTTGTGGAAGTAAGGCGCGCGCGCCGCGAGACCGCGCAGGATCGGGCCCTTGGTCTTGCCGATGTCCATCCAGTTGCCGCTGATCAGCGCCCGGCCTGGATCGGTCACCTGGACGGTGGCACCGGTGCCGGAGTTGGTGAGCGTATAGATCGGCAGATTCGCCAGGTCCAGCGTGGTGTTGGCACTGCCGTTGTTGTTGGTCGGCTGGGCCATCGTGATGCCGATGTTGATCGGCAGCGATGTCGAGTGGTTGCCGGCGTTCGGGTTGTTGTGACACAACCCGCATCCGGCCACCACATCCTGGCCGGCCTGCGGGTCGGCAGGATTGTAGAGCGGATCGGACGGAACGCTGTTGATTCCCGGCACGTCGTGGACGACGAACGTGGTGTTGTTGAAGATCGCTTCGCCGCGTCCGATGGCCTGCTGGATCCGTCCGAGTCCGGGGTACTCCCGGCTGGTGGGCTCCCAGGCCGAGTAGATCGTGAAGACCGTGTTGGTGAACGGCGGACTCAGTGGATTATTGACTCCGATTGAGAACGCTGGCGTCACCGTGTTCTGCAGGTAGTTGGCTCCGCCATTGGCTCCCTGGAAATCCAGCAGCGCAATGCCGACTGCGGGTACGAGGATCACCTGCGCCGTGGACAGGCCCGTCTCGAAGGTGACGATATCCTGCTGCGCCTGAGTACCGACAATCGCTGCACCCTGCGCATGATCCGTAGTGGCTGAATTGGCCTGGTCGGCCAGATCGAACAGCAGCGGGGCGGGGCTCTGCTCATCGGCCTGCGTCGTGATCTTCTCCAAGGTCTCGCGCCCGTCCCACATCGCCGCTGACAGCAGAAAAAGGTTGGTGGAGGGCAGTGGCCGCCTGAACAGGAACAGCTCCCCGGAAATGGCTGGTGAGCCCGGCGGTATGGCACACCCCTTGGGGTTGGTGGCCGAGGCTAGCGTGAAGTTTGCCGTAGCAGGGATTGCCAGCTGGATGCGAATCAGCGCGTACTTGAGGACCATGGAAGAATTCGCGCTGCTCGGCTCTTGATTACTCGACATCGGCGGGCAGTCCGAGCCGTCGACCGGGGCGAACAGCGGATCATTGTTGGCTAGCAGTCGCGCATGCAGCGGAGTGAACGTCCAGGCATTTGCTTCGACATGGCACGTGCCACACGTGCGGCCGTTGGTTCCGAGGTTGGCAAAGAAGCCATTGGTCGTACCGGTATTGAAATTGTTCGTCGATGAGCTCTCCAGCACGCCGAGTTGATCCAGGCTCAGCGGAAGCCCCGGGCCCTGGGCCTGCGCCAGCGCCGGGACGTTGACGCTCACTGCCGCAAGCGCGACGAGACAGGCAATCAATCGGGCTGTCAGATTCACTTGTTTCTCCCCCGAGTCGTTGGTTTTGTAGCGCTCTTTTCCTCGGGAGACATCCGCGCGGCAATAGCGTGCGGCTGCCGAAATGCTTATGGTTTTGTGTGCGCGTAGTTCGTTGAAAATCCTCGTGATACCCGAAGATCCGACAGACTTCCGACAGGTGGTACCCTGCGACTAACGCTAAGGAGGTCCCGTATGAACGAAGCAAAGCCCCTCACCCGCCGCGACGCCCTCAGGCGTCTCGCGTTCGGCGTGGCACTGGCCCCGCTCGCAGCGGCATCGTGGCGGNNGCAGGCCGCGGCCGCCGACGCTGCGTCCCTGCCACTGCTGTCCGTCGATGCGCCGGAAGCGAAGGCGGTGAAGTACGTGGAAAATGCGCAGCAGGCAAAGGACAAGGTGCCGGGCCGCAGCTGCGCCAACTGCGGCCTGTATCAGGGGGCGACCGGTTCTACCCAGGGACCGTGCCAGCTGTTTCCGGGCAAGGCGGTCAAGGCCGCCGGCTGGTGCTCATCGTGGGCGGCGCAGCTTTAGCAGCCTACGAGGCTTGGTCCGCTTGCTCAGCGGGGAAAAAATGGCTGGCGTGTCGATCTCGCCCGGGTTCGTTCGTCGTGTAACTGGAAACCCGAGGAGGAACCATGAAATACCTGACCTTCATTCGCCACGCCGAGTCCTATCGCCAGTCCGGGCCGCCGGCTGCACTCATGGAGGCGATGGGCAAGTTCGTAGAGAAGTCCCGTAAGGACGGGGTCCTTGCTGATACCGGCGGTCTGCTGCCGAGCAAGGACGGCGTTCGCGTGCGCCTCGCCAACGGCAAGATCACCGTGACGGACGGGCCCTTCACGGAGAGTAAGGAAATCATCGGTGGCTGGGCGATCCTGAAGGCGGACTCGAAGGCGGAAGCCGTGCGCATTGCAACTGAGTTCATGGAGTTGCATCGAAAGTACTGGCCCGGATTCGACGGTGAGTCGGAGGTGCGGCCGATGTTCGACCCCGGCGTGGGGCCGTAGCCACGCCAATGAACCAAGCAGCACGGAGCGCAGGAGGCACTGCCGCGAGATTGTGACGCAAAATGTATACACACCGGCCTGCGGTGGTGACATTTTGCGTCAGAGTTGCGCCGATGGGTGCTCAAGCAGTCGGGCCCGTGATTACCCGCTGCAGCGATACCCCCGAACGGGACCGGGCGGCGCTTCAGTCGAAGCAGGGGCCGGTTTCGCGCACTTCGATGGTGGCCCACTCGGCGGCGGGACACTCGCCGGCGAAGCCCAGGGCCTGCTCACGCGTGTCGCACCCCAGCAGAAAATNNCCCGCCGATGAGTTCCTTTGATTCGGCGAACGGACCGTCCAGCAGACGCTGCTGCCCGGCTTCCATGTTGAGTCGCACGGCATCGTCGCGCAGGGAGTTGGTCGCCAGGAGAACGCCGCGGTCTTTGAGCTTTGCGCTGTAGTCGACCATGCGGGCGTAGGCGGCGCGCCCCTCCTCGGTGGTGCGTGCGCGGCGCTGGCCCCTGGGCTCAAGAATTAAAAGCATGAACGGCATGGGGTCTCCTTAAGACTGGGGCAGGCAGGCGGCGGCACGCTCGAGCAACAGGCGGCTCTCGCGCGCGTTGTGGGTGAGGAGCGCCGCGCGCTTGAACTCCCCGCGCGCCTCCTCGTGGCGGCCGAGCTTCCTGAGAAGATCGCCGCGCACGCTCGGCAGCAGGTGATAGGCGTCGAGCGCCCCATCTGCCGCGAGTTTGTCAGCGAGCTCAAGACCCGCGGCAGGGCCATAGGCCATGGACACGGCTACCGCGCGGTTCAGTTCCACCACCGGCGTGGGCTCGATGCGGGCGAGCTCATCGTAGAGTGCGGTGATGAAGACCCAGTCGGTGTGCGCAGGCGTGACGGCCCGGGCGTGGCAGGCCGCGATGGCTGCCTGAAGCAGATACGGTCCGCGCTGCTGCGCCGAGCGCGCTTCGCCGCGCGCCAGCGCGATCAGTCCGCGGTGGATGAGGAGCCGGTCCCAGCGGGCACGATTCTGATCCATCAGCAGGATGGGCTCGCCGCTGGCGTTCACGCGCGCGCGGATGCGGGACGCCTGAATTTCCATGAGGGCAACGAGGCCGTGAACTTCCGCCTCGAGGGGGGCGAGCTCCGCCAGGATGCGGCCGAGACGCAACGCTTCCTCGCACAATGCCGGCCGCATCCAGTCGTCTCCGGCGGTCGCGGCATAGCCTTCGTTGAAGACCAGATAAATGACCTCGAGCACGGAGGCCAGTCGCGCGGCGAGTTCCTGCCGGCGCGGAATCTCGAACGGCACCCGCGCATCACTCAGCGTGCGCTTGGCACGCACAATGCGCTGCGCCATGGTGGACTCGGGGACCAGAAACGCGCGGGCGATTTCCCGCGTGGTCAGCCCGGCGAGCACCTTGAGCGCGAGNNCGGGTGGCAGGCGGTGAACATGAGTTTCAGGAGGTCATCGCCAATCTCATCGTCGGCTGCCGCCTCAACCCCGCCGCCGTTCAATCCCTCCTCCATTTCAGGTTCGCACGCCAACAGCGCGTGCTGACGGGCGAGCATCTGCTCGCGCCGCAGGTGATCGATAGCGCGGTGCTTCGCGGTGGCCATGAGCCAGGCGCCGGGATTGTCCGGGATCCCGGTGCGCGGCCATTGCTCGAGCGCGGTGACCAGCGCGTCCTGCGCCAGCTCCTCCGCGCGCCCGACATCGCGCACCAGCCGGGCAAGGCCGGCGATGAGCCGGGCGGACTCGATCCGCCACACCGCCTCGATGGTGCGATGGGTATCCGTGGCCGTCATGGCCACGGATGACACCATCGGAAGCGGGACGGCGCAAGCCAAGCGCGACCAGGCGTTGCGGGGCAGCGGCAGTTCGAGCGCCGTGGCGCTCAGGCGCTCTTGCGAGCCCGTGCCGCCACGTCTGCGAGGGGCTTCTCGCAGTTGATCATCCACGGGATTCCGAACCGGTCGGTGCACATGCCGAAGCGCTTTGCCCAGAACGTTTCCCCGAACGGCATGGTGATCGTGCCGCCGTCGCTCAGCGCCTTGAATGCGCGCTCGGCGTCATCTGGCTGGTCGATAGCCGCCATGACGTTGAAGCCCTGGGGCGTCTGGAAGCGATCGGGAGGCGCATCGCATCCGAGAAGAAACTGCCCGCCGAAATCTAGCCGGGCGTGAATGATCTTGTCGCGAAAGTCCCTGGGTGTCTCTGCGCCGGCGGGGGATTCGCCGTAGGTCATCGCGAACACGATCTTGCCGCCGAGGGTCTCGGCGTAGAACCTGAACGCTTCGGCACAGTTGCCTCTGAAATGCAGATGCGGGGCGGTGTGCATGGGAGCTGCTCCTGGGCTGAGGTTGGGGTTGGTGTCAGTTCTTGGCGGCGACGCGCTCGCGCATGCGCGCTTCCTGCGCCCGCAGCTCAGGCGTCGCGTTGGCGCCGAAATCTTCGGCCTCAAACACGCGCCGGATTTCGATCTCTTCGTTGCTCTTGCTGAACGGTGAACGCCGGATCCACTCGGCCGCCTCGGCGACCGACTTCACCTGCCACAGCCAGAAGCCCGCGATGAGCTCCCTGGTTTCGGTGAACGGCCCGTCAGTTATAATGCTCTTGCCGCTGCCGCCGAACTTTACGCGCACGCCGCTGCTGCTGGCGTGCAGCCCCTCGGCCGCCAGCAGTACGCCGGCCTTGACCAGCTCCTCGTTGAACCTGCCCATTTCGGTGAGGATCTCTTCGCTTGGCAGCACCCCGCTTTCCGAATCCTTATTCGCCTTCACGATCACCATGACTCGCATGTGCCTCTCCTTCCTTTCCGGGAACGCCTAGTCAGGGCCGCACCCAGCGCGGCCGACACCATTGAGAATTTATTAGACACGCGCATCGGCTTCTTTCCAGGTTTGTGCCCTATCTCTACGACGAGCGAGCCACCCCGGAATCGACACGGTCGGTGAATTTTCTGAGGACGGGAAGCTATGGGCCTGTCATGGCCCCGGCTTTTCGGGCCATATCCAGGGTCAGAGCGCCTCAGCGGGCAGGTAGCCAGCGATGCTTTCTCACCTCGAGCGCCGCCACTCCACGGTCACGCAATTCGTTTTTTTGTCCGCAACGCAAACCAATTCCGGCCCTCCGCCCATCATGATCGCGTCGGCGAGGCGGTAGAAACTCCATTGGGGATTTTGGTCTGCGGGGCAATCGGATTTCTCTGGAAAGCTCGTGTCAGTCTGGCTGACACAAAATTGCGCCGGTCCAAGCGCATCGATCAGGTGGCTGCGGCTAATCCCATTCAAGGACGAAACGTCCGTCCCGGCACAGGGGGACATGAAGTCCCGGTTTTTCTCGCCACTGATGGGAACCTCAACCAGGCACTGGCGAAGGGTCTGGAGCAACTCCTTGCGAGCGTCATTGCGATGGTTACCCGGCGTACTGCAGGCAACCAGAAACGCAGCCACGGCGATAGGGGCTGCAAACAGGAATTTTGGGTAGTGCGAAATCATCCGCTGATGATGCCACCGCTCGTGGCGAGAACGAAATCTAAACCGACCCGGGCGGCGCAGCATCGAGAGCCGCGCCTCCCGGGACCGGAGCTAGCGTCTTACTTGGCTGCCTTGGACGCTTCGACGGCGTCATGCAGTTCTTTTTCGGCCTGACGGAGCAGGTCTTCAGCCTTGGCGCCATGGCCGGCCATGTCGTAATGGTTCGCAGCGCGGGCGCGTTCCATCTCGTGGATTGCTTCCTGAACGTGGGTATGAACCTTGTCAAGATCGTGCCAGTCCTTGACGGGCGCGGCAAAAGCCACCCCGGCCGTGAGTACTGCGCCGGCGGCGATAGCGAGCAATGCATTCTTCATAAACTGACTCCTCTTAAGGCGAGCGCGTCCCGCGGGATCGCGGGGTTGGCGCGGACGAAGTCTAGACAGCTGTGAGCAACTGTCAACGCATCGTCGGCATGATTATCAGCCAGCGACCTGAACGGTCGATTAACTCGACCTGACACGGCAATGCAATATCGCTGATTGCCGCTTTTGCGTCGCCCTGCGACGCGCGTCACTGTGCGGGAGTGGGGATTCTGGGCAGAGCTTCGTGCGGGTAGCCGTCGGCGCAATCGTGCTGAATGCACCCGTCTCGGGCAAACTGCTGCCATGAGCATTCGAAATCGCACCGCGGCGTTTTGCGACCGATTTGGTCTTCGCGTTCCGATTCTCCTGGCGCCCATGGCGGGCGCCAGTGCGCCAGCCCTGTCGATTGCCGTTGCCAATGCAGGTGGCCTCGGCGCCTGTGGCGCGCTTCTGATGGCACCGCCGGAGATTGTCGCCTGGTCCAATGAAGTGCGCGTCGCGAGCAACGGCAGATTTCAAATGAATCTCTGGATTCCCGATCCTGCCCCGCTTCGCAATGCCACCCGGGAGCAGGCGGTGCGCGAGTTCCTCGGGAACTGGGGGCCTGCGGTGGCAGCGGATGCGGGCGATACCAGGCCACCGGACTTCGCGGCGCAATGCGAGGCGCTGCTGGAGGCCGGCCCACCGATTGTCTCGTCGGTGATGGGGCTTTACCCGCCGCAATTCGTGGCGCTTTTGAAGGCCCGCGGCATCTCCTGGTTCGCCAATACCTCGACCGTCGTGGAGTCGAGAGCCGCCGAGGCCGCCGGCGCAGACGTGGTCGTGGCGGCGATCGCGAAGGCTCCGGGATAGCGGCGAATGCCCCGCAACCTCCCGACGGCGCTTTGGAAGCCATGGCTAAGATCGGCGGATTGCACCCCAGCGCCGCCCTTGAAAGTGACGCTGAAGCCGGAGAAATCGCTGTCGCCGATG
>PMHN01000293.1 GCA_003156695.1 Gammaproteobacteria bacterium | reverse complement strand
CGCCAAGAGCAGCGCACGGCGACTCAAGTTGACAGCCGCGCCGCTGGTGAGCGCCTGGCGGACCGGATCCGAGAGCAGGCGCCGGTCGGTCTCATCCACGAGGCTGACGATGTCCTCGAGAGACTTGCCAGCCGCCGTGGCTGCGGCGCTGCCGGTCAGCTGCTCGGCGGCGGGATTCATGAAGGTAATGTGGCCGTCCTTGTCGGTGGCGATCACGGCCTCGGCGAGTGAATTGAGCGCCTGCATCTGCGGCGCGGACGCGGCATCCGCGGGCAGGCGCAGCGCCGGCAGCGTCTGCGTCGGGATGATCTCCACGCCGGTGATCAGGAGTGCGCTGCCGTTGTCGTAGTCGACGGGTGCGGTGCTGATCTCCAGACGGCTCAGCTGGCCCTGCAGTCCGACCATATCGATCTCATAGCGCTCGGCGCTCTGCTCGCCGGCGAGACGGCGGTTGATGTTGTCGCTGACCAGCTCCGCGTACTCCGGCGGCACGAGGTCGGCGAGGCGGCGGCCGATGAGCTCGACGCGGTCGACGCCCACCAGGCTGGCGAACTGGCGGTTTGCATACAGGATCGCTTCGCGATGCACCAGTACCGCCTCGTGAATGCGGTCGCCAAGATCGGCGAACAGTTTCGGCGCCTGCACGGTATCCGCGTCTGCGCCGCTCGCGGCGCGCGTCAGCAGATGGTTGACGGCGGTGACCAGCGCGCCGACTTCGGGTTTGTAGCTCGGCAGCTCGAGCCGCCCNNCGCCGATGGCGATGCGCTGCAGCTGCTGGGAAAGTTGTTCGACGCTCTTAAGGTCGCGGCGCTGCAACCAGAATAGAACCAGGAGCAGAACGGCGATGAGCGCGAGCAGGAGGCACAACAGCCCAAGGATCCACATCTAGGTTCTTCTCAAGCCCTTCCGCCTGGGGTAGGAGCGTCGGTGCCGCGGGCACTCTGATTCGATTTTTCATGCCGGACGGCTCAGGCCAGGCAAGCATAACGCACGCCGCCTCTCGCCCCGTCGGTATTTCACCATATCTCGTCGCACAGACGCTTGGCAGGCGTCCGGAAAACCCTTAAGTTCACCGGCCTTCTTACATCACACAATAAGTCCAATCGGAGATGCCGCGATGATGCGCACCACCAGTGCCAGCGAGCAGATGCTCGAACAGCAGGTACGCGCCTGGGACGTGTTGGATACACGCGTGCTGGATGCGATGCGCGGCGTGCCGCGCGAGTTGTTTGTCCCGGAGGCGCAGCGCTTCCGCGCCTATGCCGACGCCGAGGTGCCCCTCGCCCACGGCCAGCACATGCTGCGCCCGAGCGTCGCCGGCCGCATCCTGCAGGCGCTGCTGCCGCGTCCGGAGGAATCGGTGCTGGAAATCGGCACCGGCTCCGGCTTCCTCACCGCCTGCCTGCGTGCCATGGCGGCACGCGTACGCTCGCTGGAGATTTTTCCCGAGCTGGCGGCGGCTGCGCGCCGCAACCTCGCGGCGTTCGGCGCGGACGCGGTCGAGATCCGCGACGCCGACGCGCTGCAGACACAGCAGCTGCGCGCTGCCGTCGACGGGCGTTACGGCGCCATCGCAATCACCGCGTCGCTGCCGCTTTACGATGAGCGTTTCGAGCAGCTGCTGGCCGTCGGCGGGCGCCTCGTGGCGGTGGTCGGCGAAGCGCCGGTGATGGAGGCACGTCTCGTGCGCCGCCTGACTGAAGACCAGTTCATCTCCGCGAGCCTGTTCGAGACCGTGATCGACCCGCTGATCCATGCGGCGCGACCACCGGAATTTGCTTTCTGACGATGCACCTCCAAAGGATTGCCATGAACCGTGCTGCGACGCTGCTACTCGCGCTGCTTGTTTACTCCGCCGCGGCGCAGCCGAAGGACCTGACGGAGGTGTTCGAGGACGCACTGCGCAGCGACCCGGTCATCCGCCAGGCAGATGCCAACCGTCTGGCTGCGCGTGAAGCGCGGCCGCAGGCGTGGTCGGCGGTGCTGCCGCAGCTGACCGGCAGCGCCGGCGCCACGCGCGATCTCAATGCGGGCTTCCAGGATCAGATCAACGAGGTCGTCAACCCGAGCAATCCGAACGGCCCGCCGATCCTGGTGGTGCTGCCTGAGTCTGCCGTGCAGGACACCACGACCAAACAGTGGGGCGTAAACCTCAAGCAGAACGTTTTTTCGTGGGCGAACTGGATGGCGCTCAAGGAAGCCGGCCGCGAGGTCGCGCAGGCGGAGGCGACCTACCAGGCCGCCCAGCAGCAGCTGATCCTGCGGGTCTCGCAGGCCTACTTCAACGTGCTGGCGGCCGAGGATGGGCTGGAGGCGAACCAGAGCTCCCTGGACGCCATCTCCCACCAGCTCGACCAGGCGGATAAGCGCTTCGAAGTCGGACTTATTGCCATTACCGACGTACAGGAAGCCAAGGCGGCGCGCGACACAGCGGCGGCGGCTGTCATCGCCGCCAAGCGCACGCTGGCAACCTCGGAAGATCAGCTGCAGGAGATCACCGGGGAGAAATACGACCGGCTCGCGAAGCCCGGCACCGACATGCCGCTCAAGAGCCCCGCGCCGGCGGACGAGAACCAATGGGTGCAGGTCTCGCTCGATCAGAACCTGTCGCTCATCTCCAGCCGCCTGGCGGCCGAGATCGCTCGCGACAACGTGCGCATCGCGATCGGCGGCCACCTGCCGACGCTCGACCTGCTCGCGGGTCGCTCCTATCAGCAGCAGAACGCCGACGACGTGTTCGCAGGTTTCCCGTTCCCCAACGTCGACAGCAAGTTCAACGACCGGCAGGTCGGCCTGCAGCTCACCGTACCGCTCTTCAGCGGCGGTTACACCCAATCGAAAGTCCGCGAGACCCAGTACCGCTGGATCGCAGCGAAGGAGGCGGTGGTGCAGAGCTCGCGGGCCACCGAGCGCCAGGCGCGCGATGCGTATCTCGGTGTGATCAGCGGCATCGCGCGCGTGCAGGCCCTGCGCCAGGCGCTCGAGTCGAGCGAGACGGCACTCAAGGCGACCGAAGCCGGTTACGAGGTCGGTACGCGTACCGCGGTCGATGTGCTCAACGCGCGCAAGACGCTGGTGCAGGCCGAGACCGACTATTCCGGCAGCCGCTACGACTACATCGTCAGCGTGCTGCAGCTGCGCCTCGCGGCCGGCAATCTCGACCGCCCGCAGCTTACGGAAATCAATAACTGGCTGACGGTCGCCGCGCCCACGTCCCCGGCGGTAGAGACGCCCGAGACCCTGGCGCCCACGGTTCCGCCCGCAACGCCACCACAGGGCAACGGCGCGGGCTAGTACTTAGCGCTGCGCGAGCAGTGGCTCGATCAGGGCCAGCAGGTTCACGAGCGCCCCGCGGTTGGCATCCACCGCGGCGCGACCGGCCGCGCCCATGCGCTCGCGTTCACCGGCATCCGCGAGCAGCGCGCTTAAGCGCGCAGCGAGTTGGACAGCGTCGGGCACCACCTCGGCCGCGCCGCGCGCGATCAGCAGCCGCGCAATCTCCTCGCTGTTGGAATTGTCGGGGCCGGTGAGGATCGGCACGCCCAGGGCCGCGGGTTCGAGCAGGTTGTGGCCGCCGACTGACCCCAGGCTGCCGCCGACGAAGGCCACGTCGGCGGCCGCGTAGAAATCCAGCAACTCGCCGAGCGAGTCGAGCAGTACGACGGCGCAGTCGCGCGCGGCCGTGTCGTCCGCGGCGGCGCCCTGGCCGGCCTGCGAGCGACGTACGAAGCGCAGGCCCGCCTGTGAGAGCGACTGCGCCACTTCGTCAAATCGCGGCGGGTGGCGCGGGGCGAGCACCAGCAGCGCGTCCGGATACATGGCTCGTACGCGTGCGTGCGCCTCGAGCACCGCCGCCTCCTCGCCCCCGCCGTGCGTGCTGCCCGCCACCCACAGCGGCCGGCCGCGCGCGTACTGCGCGCGCAGTCGCGCGCCGCGCTGCGCGATATCCGGCGGCAACTCGAAATCAAACTTGAGGTTGCCGGTCACGTGCGTACTGGCGGGCGCCGCACCGAGCGCGCGAAAGCGCTCGGCGTCGCCCGCACCTTGCGCCGCGACCACTTCGGCCCGCGACAGAGTATCGCGGAACAACGCCCCCAGTCGCTGGTAGCGTCCGACCGAGCGCGCCGAGATGCGCGCGCTCGCCAGTACCAGTGGTACCCGCCGGCGGCCGCACTCGCGGTACAGGTTGGGCCACAGTTCAGTCTCGAAAATCACCGCCAGCCGCGGCTGCACGCGCACGAAAAAACGCCGCACGGCACCCGGCAGGTCGAACGGCAGGTAGCGAACCTGCGCAATGTTGCCAAACAGCGCCCGCGCCCGGGCCGCCCCCGTCGGTGTGAAGGTCGTAACGGTGAGCGGCACGCCCGGGTGGCGCTGATGCAAGGCGCTCACCAGCGGCGCGCAGGCCTGCACCTCACCCACCGACACCGCGTGCAGCCACGCGCCGTGGGGTGCAAGCGGCGCACCGCACCCGAAACGTTCGGAAAAATTTTGCCAGTAGCTGCGATCGCGCAGCCCGCGCCACAGCAACATGGCGCAGACGAGCGGGGTGGCGAGATAGACACCGAGGAGATACAGGAATCGCAAGCTTACGCGCCGCGCCTTACGCGCTCTGCAACGCGGTGCCGCCGGAGAACTGGCGGTAGCCGTCGAGCAGTCCGTACCAGTCGGACTCCCCGAAGCGCTCGGGCGGCAAGCCCCAGGTGACCTTGTCGAGCGAGCGCCGCAGCCGCACGAGGTTGCCGTCGCGCCATAGTCCGGGCCCGCGCAGTTGCCCGCGGTCAAAATCGATGAGGTACACGTCCTCCTCGCTCAAGAGCACGTTGTGCGCATTGAGATCGGCATGGCACACGCCCAGGTCATGGAACCTGCGGATGCAACGCCCGATGGAAATCCACGTGACGACCGACAGCGCACCAGTGCGCAGGCACTCGGCGAGCGAGCCTACCGTCGGCAGCCGCTCGGTGATGAGGTCGCCGGTGTAGGTGGAGCCGGAGCGCAGGTAGCGCGCGCCGATGGGCGCGGGCACCGGCAGCCCGGCGCGATGCATGCGATAGGTAAGGAGCCACTCCGCGAACGGCCGCGTGCTCTCTTCACTCTGCCAGCCGTAACGATCGCGGGAGAAGTGCGCCATCAGGCCGCCACGGTGATAGTGGCGCAGCACATAGCGCTTGTCCGCGGAGTTGATGAAGTGCGCCGTGGCGCGGCCCTGCGCGCCGCCATCCAGCTCCCCGCGGCTGCGCCAGTGCGCCGGGTCGAACCACACGGGCGACAAATTGCCCGCGCGCGAGGTGTCATATAGCATGGCGCCGCCCGCGACGGCGGCGCGTTTCACCTCGGGGCCCAGCGCCCAGCGCCCACTCAAAGATCTGACTCCATAATGCTGTCTCTCGCCGAACCGCCGCGCAGTGTCTGTATCCTCAGGCTGTCGGCGATCGGCGATGCCTGCCACGTGGTGCCGATCGTACGCACCTTACAACAGGCGTGGCCGGCGACGCAGCTGACCTGGATCATCGGCAGGACTGAAGCGCGGCTGATGGATCTCATCGACGGCGTCGAGTTTATCACCGTGGAGAAGCGCTCGGTCCTCGACAGCCGCCGCGCGCTGCGCGCGCAGCTCGCCGGCCGCCGCTTCGAGGTGCTGCTGCACCTGCAGCTCGCCCTGCGGGCGAGCCTGCTGGCGCAATGCGTACCGGCGGACGTGAAGCTCGGTTTCGATCGCCGCCGCGCCCGCGAGTTGCAATGGCTGTTCACCAACGCGCGTATCGCGGCGCGTGCCCGTGAGCACGTGCTCGACAGTTTTTTTGGCTTTCTCGCGGCGCTCGGCATTGAAGAACGCCTGCTGCGCTGGGATCTGCCGCTGCCGGCCGGCGCGCAGGCCTACGCTGCACGGCTGATTCCCGACGCCCAGCCCACGCTCGTCATCAGTCCGTGCTCGAGTCACCCGTTACGCAACTGGCGTCCGGAACGCTACGCCGCGCTGGCCGCGCATGCGGCGCGGTTCCACGGCATGCGCGTAATCCTCGCCGGTGGACCGAGTGAGCTGGAGCGGCGGGTGGCAGGGGAGATCGAGGCCGCCTGCAGCGCGCCGCTCATCAACCAGATCGGCAAGGACACGCTGCCGGAGTTGTTGGCGCTGTTATCGCGTGCGACCGTGCTCGTGACTCCCGACTCAGGTCCGGCACACATGGCGACCATGGTGGGCACACCGGTCGTGGGCCTGTACGCCGCCACCAATCCGGCGCGCAGCGGCCCTTACCTGTCGGGCCGCTGGTGTGTGAATGCCTATCCCGAAGCGGCGCGCGTTTTTCGCGGCGTCGGCCCCGAAGCGCTGCCGTGGACCCACAAGATCGAGGAGCCGGGGGTCATGGATCTGATCAGTGTTGACGAGGTCACTGCGAAGCTCGATGAGTTGCTAGGATCACGCCCATGAAAGACATCCTCGTGCCCGTCTCACCGGGTGAACTACTCGACAAGATCACCATCCTGCGCATCAAGGTGGCGCGCATCTTCAACACCTATGGCCTCGCCCATGTGAAACTCGAACTGTCACTGCTCGAGCAGACCTGGCGGAACGCGGGTTGCGCCACGCCGGCGGTTGCGCAGGACGAGCACGCGCTGCAGGACGTCAACGAGCGGCTGTGGGATATCGAAGACCGTATCCGCGACAAGGAAGCCAAACAGAGCTTTGATCGCGACTTCATCGAGCTCGCACGCGCTGTTTACGTGTGCAACGACGAACGCGCGGCGGCCAAGAAACGCATCAACCTGCAGCTCGGATCGCGGCTCGTCGAAGAGAAGTCCTACAAGCAGTACCGCTAACGCCGCAGCGTGTACTCCGCGCCGCAGTACGGGCACTTCGCCCAGCCGGTATCTTCG
>PMHN01000189.1 GCA_003156695.1 Gammaproteobacteria bacterium | reverse complement strand
CACGCCATCCTGCACCTGCTGTATTCGCGTTTCTGGACGCGCGTGATGCGCGACATGGACCTGGTGAAGCTCAGCGAGCCGTTCGCGAAGCTCCTGACGCAGGGCATGGTGCTCAACCACGTTTATTCGCAACAGAGCGCGGGCAGCCGCAAGCGCTACTTCGATCCGGCGGATGTCGAGGTGCGCCGCGGCGCCGATGGCGCCGACATCTACGAGGTAGCCACCGCCGAGGGGACGCTGCGGGTCGATAACGAGGGCCTTGGCAAGATGTCGAAGTCGGAAGGCAATGGCGTCGACCCGGAAGGGCTGATCGAGCGCTTTGGTGCTGACACCGCGCGGCTCTTCACGATGTTCGCGGCGCCCCCGGAGCAGACCCTCGAGTGGTCCGATGAAGGGGTGCAGGGCGCCGCGCGCTTCATCAAGCGCCTGTGGCATGCAGTGTATGAGCACGCGTCCACGGGTGTCGCGCCACGCCTTGAGAGCGCTGCGCTCACCGACGCGCAGCGGCATCTGCGGCGCGCCGCGCATCAGGCGCTCGCCAAGGCCACCGACGACATAGGCCGGCGCCGCAATTTCAACACCGCGATCGCGGCGGTCATGGAGCTGCTGAATGCCGTCGGCCGCTTCAGTGACTCAAGTCCGCAGGGACGTGCCGTGCGCCAGGAAGCACTCGAGATTGCAACCCTGGTGCTCGCACCCATCACCCCGCACGTCTGTCACGCCCTGTGGCAGGGCCTGGGCCACAGCACCGCGCTGGTGGATGAGCGCTGGCCGGTAGCCGACCCGCAGGCCCTGGCACAACAGGCGGTGGAGATCGTGCTGCAGGTAAACGGAAAATTGCGGGCGCGTATCAGCGTACCGGTGAACTGCGACGAGGCGGCCGTGCGCGAGGCAGCACTCGCAGACGAGCACGTGCGTAAGTTCGTGGCGGATAAGCCGGTGCGCCGTGTGATCGTCGTGCCCGGCAAGCTCGTCAACGTGGTGGTATGAGCCGCACCGCGTCCTGCGTGCTCGCCCTCAGCGCCGCGCTGCTGCNNGTGAAGACGCCATACGTGGAAGCACAGGACCGCCAGAGCACCTTCGTGCAGAGCCTGCGGCACGCGCTCGTGTCCAACGGCGCGCAGCTCGCTAACGCCAAGGATCAATCCTCCGCCGTGGTGCAGATCATCAAGGAGAACTACAAGAAGCGCGTGCTGTCGGTGTCGGCGACCAACCAGCCGAACGAGTACGAGATCACCTACACCATCACCTTTGCGGTGAGCGCCGGCGATAAGGAACTGCTGCCGCAGGAGGATATCTCCGCCACCCGCACCTACAGCTTCGATGAACGGCTGCTGCTCGCGAAGGGTCACGAAGAGGACCTGCTGCGCGCCGACATGGCACGCGATCTCGCCGACCGGGTCATGCGGCGGCTGGCGAGCCTGTAAGGAATCCCCGCGGTGCTGCTGCTGAACGCCACCGACCGCCTGGCGTTGGCGCTGCTCCTCAATCGCTTCGGACTTACGCTGGCGCTGACCGCGCCCGGGGAAATAATTCCCGGCTCCTACTGGGGTGAGAGTGAGGCAGGGCTCAAGGCTGATCGGCTGTACGCGCGCCTGGATACGCCGCTGCATTCGGTCCTGCACGAAGCGAGTCACTTCATATGCATGACGCCGGAGCGGCGTGTGGGCCTCGACCGCGACGCTGGTGGCGGTGACAGCGAGGAATCCGCCGTGTGCTACCTGCAGGTGGTGCTGGCCGCCGAGTTGCCGGACGTGGGCCCGCAGCGGCTGTTCGCCGACATGGACGCCTGGGGCTACAGCTTCAGGCTGGGCAACACCCGCGCATGGTTTGAGCGCGACGCCGAGGATGCGCGCGCGTGGCTGGTCGGGCACGGCGTCATCGACGCCGCTGGCAGAGTGACGGGAGCGGTCAGGGTATGAGCGCGCGGGCCGGAGTGTTCCGTGCGACGGACGCATGCCTCAGTTTGTGCCGCCTGACTAGGAAATGAGCGCCGCGACACGCTAGACTCCCCGCGGTCCGTGTGCCCGACTGTCGTGAATATGCGTCGATCGTTCCTCTCGTGGGTCCTGTCGCTGTCGCTGCTGCTGGCGCAGCACGGCGCGCTGTTGCACGAGCTCGGGCACCTCAGCCACCACGGCGGCACGGCCGGCATGGCGGCACTGAGCGCGCAGCTGCACGGCGCCGAGGACGGGCTGTGTCCGACCTGCCAGGCGTTTGCGCAGATTGCGAACCCGGTGGCTGCCGGGACCGCCGATCTGGCGGTCTCCCCGCCTGCGCTCATACCCGCCCGCCATCCCAGTTACGTCATCGTCGGCGCCGATGCGCCGAATCCCCGCAGTCGCGGTCCTCCGCAAGCCTGAACTGACCTTTCGTTCCCGAAAGCTGCCGCGCCGGAGTGCTTCCGGTGCTGCGTGATTTCAGTTCTTGTGGAGTAATTCATGATGAATTCCCGATTCCCGGCTGCCGCGCTTGGCGCGCTCGCCGCCGGTGCCTGGTTCGCGGCCGCACTGCTGACCGCGCCCGCGGCGCAGGCCGCCGACAATGCCGCCGCCGGCGCTGCTGCTGACAGTGCTCCCAGCACCGCCGCGACTACAGCGCCCCACGGCGAGCTGGCGGAAGTAGTGATCACCGCGAGGCGACTCAACCAGGCGCGTGCCGAGATCGAGACCCAGACGGGCGCGTCGACCTATACGATCGACAGCAGTGCGATTGCCGCCACTCCCGGTGGTGATAACGTACAGCTCAATCAGGTGCTGCTGCAGGCGCCGGACGTGGTCCAGGACTCGTTCGGGCAGCTGCACGTGCGCGCCGACCACAACGATCTGCAATATCGGCTGAACGGCATCATTCTGCCCGAGGGCATCAGTGTCTTCAGCCAGACGTTGAGTCCGCGGCTGATCTCGTCACTGAGTCTGATCACGGGCGCGCTGCCGGCGGAATATGGCCTGCGCACCGCCGGAGTCATCGACCTCACCACCAATACCGGCCTGCTGCAGCCGGGTGGCGAGGTGTCGGTCTATGGCGGCAGCCACGGAACCTTCCAGCCCGCGGCCGAGTACGGTGGCAGCTCCGGCAATTTCAGCTACTACCTGAGCGGCGACTACAAGCAAAATGATCTGGGCATTGAATCCCCGGACGGCAGCTCCAATCCCCTGCACGATCATTCGACGCAGGGTCACGGCTTCGCCTATTTCGAGGAAATCCTCGATCCGAGCAACCGCCTGTCACTGATTCTCGGCACTTCCGACGACGCATTCCAGATCCCGAATCAGCGCGGCCTGCAGCCCACCCTGGGCCTGGACGTCCTCGGCCAGACCGCGTTTCTGAGCGATGATCTGAACGAAACGCAGCACGAGGCAGCGCAGTACGCGATCGTCAGCTGGCAGCACTCGCAAGGGGCGCTCAACTGGCAGAGCTCCTTGTCCACGCGCTACACCAGCCTGCACTTCGCGCCGGACTGGACCGGCGATCTGCTCTACAACGGCATCGCTCAGAACGCGTTCAAGGATGACACCGCTTACGGGTGGCAAACCGATGGCTCCTACAAGGTGAGCGACGCGCACACGGTGCGCGCTGGGTTCTATCTTCAACACGACAGCGCCACCAGCGATACCACCTCGCAGGTCCTGCCCATCAATGCCGGCGGCGTGCAGACCGGCGACGTTCCGCTGACCGTCCTCGACAACGGCCAACAGTCGCAGGCCATGGAAAGCGCATATCTGCAGGACGAATGGCAGGCACTGGCGCCGTTGACGATCAACTACGGACTGCGCTTCGACCACTACAGCGCCTATTCCAGCGGCAGTCAGCTCAGCCCGCGTGTCAACTTCGTCTGGAAACTCGAATCCGACACGACCGTGCACGGCGGCTACTCGCGTTACTTTACCCCGCCACCGTTCGAGCTGATCGGTACCGAGACTTTCACGAAGTTCGCCGGCACATCTGCCCTGCCACCCGGCTCGGTCACGCTTGACACAGCGCCGATCGCCGAACGCGCCAACTACTACGACTTCGGCGTGCAGCAGAAACTGCTGAACAACACCCTTACCTTAGGGTTCGACAGCTTCTACGAGCAGTCGCAGCACCTGATCGATGAGGGGCAGTTCGGCGCGCCGATCATCCTCACGCCGTTCAACTACCGCTATGGCATCATCGGCGGCGATGAATTCACCGTTAACTACACGGTGAGCAATTTTTCCGCGTACGGGAACCTGTCGTTTCAGACCGCCCACGGCAAGGACGTCGAGTCGTCGCAGTTCAACTTCAACCAGCAGCAGCTCGACTACATAGCCGACAACTACATCCACCTGGATCATGAGGGACGGGTGGCGGCCTCCGGCGGCGTCTCCTACCTGTGGCAGGGGACGCGTTTCAGTACCGACATGATCTTTGGCACCGGCCTGCGCGACGATCTCGTTCTAGCCGACGGCTACGTGATCCCGAACGGGGACCACACGCCGAGCTACACCCAGATCAACCTGGGCGTCAGCCACGAGTTCCGGTTGGCCACCTCGGGCCCGCTGACGGCGCGCTTCGATGTCATCAACGTGCTGGACAAGGTCTACGAGATCCGCAGCGGTACCGGCATCGGTGTCTTTGCGCCGCAGTACGGCCCGCGGCGCGGGCTGTTTGGCGGCCTGTCATGGCAATTCTGAGGTAGGCGGGCACAGGTCCACGCGCCCTGGGCGGCGCCGGGTCGAAAACTGACCCGGCGCCAGTCTATGGTCAATAATGAACCGCTACCGGCCAATACGCGCCGGGATGGGGTTTCATGAAGCTCACCTCCGACTCGCTCGCCGCTTCGCTCGCAGAACGGCTGTTGCCGGCCTACCTCGTGTCCGGGGACGAGCCGCTGCTGGCCGGGGAGGCGGCCGACGCCGTGCGCGCCGGCGCCCGCGCCGCGGGCTTCACCGAACGCGAAGTGCATTTCATCGAGCGCGTCAGCGACTGGGACGACGTACGCGCCTCGGCGGCGAACCTGTCGCTGTTTGGTTCGCGCCGGGTGCTGGAGATCCGCCTCGCGAGCGGCAAGCCCGGGGTCGCCGGGAACGCCGCGCTCGTCGCGCTCCTCGACAAGAGCGACCCTGACACCTTGTTTCTCATCCTCGCGCCGCGCCTGGACCGCGACGCACAGAACGCCGAATGGGTGCGCGCCGTGGAGGCCCGTGGCGGCTGGGTGCAGGTATGGCCGGTGGATGCTGCGCGGCTGGTCGGCTGGCTCAAGGGACGGTGCCGCAAACTCAAGCTCGAGGCGAGCGATGAGGCGCTCGCGATCCTGGCCGCACGCACCGAGGGGAACCTGCTCGCCGCGCACCAGGAGCTGGTGAAGCTCACGCTGTCCGCGCACGCGCCCCGCATCACTCCTGAAGACGTGCTCGCGAGCGTGGCCGACAGCGCCCGCTTTGACGTCTTCCAACTGGGTGAGGCGGTGCTCGCTGGCGATACGCCGCGGGCGCTGCGCATGCTGGCCGGACTGCGCGCTGAAGGCACCGAGCGCACGCTGGTGTTGTGGACGTTGAACAAGTCGCTGCGCGATGTGTGGCAGGCGCGCGCGGGCGGCGGCTCCAAAGCACCTCCCTGGCAGCGCCAGGGCGCCGCGCTCGCGAAGGCCGTGCAACGCGCTCCGCGCCTGGCCTTCACCGCGCTCGCGCAGCGCGCCGAGCGCGCCGACCGCATGATCAAGGGGCGCGTGCCGGGGGACGCGTGGGACGAGCTGGCGCTGCTCGCCGCCGACATCTGTGCGACGCCGGTGCTGCCGCAGGCGGCGCTGCCGCGCACGGTGGCCCGTTAGGCGTGTTGACACTGCCAACCAGCCGCCTGGGCTGTCCGCCGAAATCGACTTCCTGCGATTTCGGCCGATAGACTGAGCCACGCATGCAACCCCTGGGCCTGTTCGGCGGCACCTTCGATCCGATCCACTGCGGGCACCTGCGCACGGCGTTCGAGCTGTGGCAGGAGCTGAAGCTCGCAGAGGTGCGGTTTGTGCCGACCGGCAATCCTCCGCACCGCGAGCATCTTTACGCGGACGCGCAGCTGCGCCTGCAGATGGTCCGCGCCGCCATCGCCGACCAGCCGGGCTTCCTGGTCGATGATCGAGAAGTGCGCCGCGGCGGCGTTTCCTACTCGGTGGATACGCTCGCGGAGCTGCGCGCCGAGCATCCGCAGGCCTCGCTGTGCCTGCTGCTCGGGATGGACGCGTTTCTCGGACTGCCAGGCTGGCATCGCTGGCGGGAACTGCTCGACCTCGCGCATATCGTGGTGGCGCACCGGCCTGGCTGGCGCGCGCCGACCATGGGCCCCCTGGGAGAAATCATGGTTGATCACGGCACCGGTTCGGTGCGCGAACTGCACGAGCGGCCCGCCGGCTGCGTGTACGTGCACGCCGTCACGCAGCTGGAGATCTCCTCCACCGAGCTGCGCGCGCTTATCGTCGCGGGCCGCGACCCGCGCTACCTGGTGCCCGACCCGGTGAGGCAGATCATTCTGGAGACGAGGTGCTATGCTTCGCGCGAGGGGCCGCGGACCGGCCGAACCTCGCAGGACACAGGAGAAACCACTTAAGCACATGATCACCCGCAAACGCCTGCGCCCCGTGGAGGAGCGCGCCTCGCCGTTGCAACAAGCCGTGACGACCGCGCTCGAGGACATGAAAGCCGTGAATGTCAGGGTGCTGGATGTGCGGGGGCTCACCGATATCGCCGACACGATGGTCATTGCGTGCGGCAACTCCGACCGCCACGTGCGCTCCATCGCCGAGCGCGTGGTCGCAAACGCCAGAGCGGCGGGGTTCCGGCCGCTCGGAATGGAAGGGACGCGGGATGGGGAATGGGTGCTGGTGGATCTGCAGGATATCCTCGTGCACGTGATGCTGCCGCGCGTGCGCGAGTTCTACGGGCTCGAGCGCCTGTGGGAAAACGACATGGCCGCGCCCGCTGCGGCTGTCCCGGCGGTTGCCGGCGCCTCCGCCCGGCGGCGGCGAACCGCGCGGTAAGTTCCGCGCGATGCGCGTGCGCGTGATCGCCGTAGGCACGCGTCCGCCGGCCTGGGTGCGCACCGCCACCGCTGAATACCTGAAACGCCTCGCGCCGCTGTCCGTCTCGCTCACGGAAGTCGCGCCCGGCGCGCGCAGTGCCGGCGGCGCGGTGCGCAAGGCCGTCGCGGTGGAAGGGCAGCGGCTGCTCAGTGCCCTGAAGGCAAACGAGCACGTCACGGCGCTTGATGAGCGCGGCAAAGAGCTCTCGACGCGCGAGCTTGCCGCCTGGCTCGGCAAGCGCATGCAGGAGGGCAGGGATCTCGCGTTCCTCATCGGGGGCCCCGATGGGTTTGCACCCGAGGTACTGGCACGCAGCGATTTCACCTGGTCGCTGTCGCGCCTGACGCTGCCGCACGCGCTGGTGCGCGTGCTGCTCGCCGAGCAGCTCTACCGCGCCCACAGCATACTGGGCAACCACCCCTATCACCGCGACTGATGAATCCACAAGACACCCCCGCCGCTGTGTGCCTCGCTTCGGTCTCGCCGCGCCGCCGGGCGCTGCTGGCCCAGATCGGGGTGCGCTGCCTGGTGAGCGCCGCTGACATCGATGAAACGGTGCGGCCCGGCGAGCCGGCGGCTGAGTACGTCGTGCGCATGGCACGCGACAAGGCGCTCAGCGTCCGCGCCCGCGGCACGGCCCTGCCGGTGCTGGCGGCCGACACCACGGTGGTGGTGGATGAACTGATCTGCGGCAAGCCGCGCGACGAGGCCGATTGCATCGCCATGCTGCAGCGCCTGTCAGCCCGCACGCACCAGGTGCTTACCGCCGTCGCGCTCGCGGGCGCGCTGGGCGTCGCGCAGCGTCTGAGCGCGAGCGCGGTGCGCTTCCGCGCGCTGAGCGCCGCCGAATGCGCGGCTTACTGGCGTAGCGGTGAGCCGCGCGACAAGGCGGGTGGCTACGCCATCCAGGGCCACGGCGCGGTCTTCATCGAACATCTCAGCGGCAGCTACTCCGGCGTCATGGGGCTGCCGCTGTTCGAGACCGCGCAGCTGCTGCAGGCGGCCGGCGTGCCGTGCTGGCAGGCCGCAGCCGCTGGCGGAGACGCCGCGTGAGCGTGGAGATTCTCGTCAACACGGCCCCGCGCGAGACGCGTGCCGCCATTCTCGAGAACGCGGTGGTGCAGGAGATTCACATCGAACGCACCAGTCGCCGGGGACTGGTGAGTAATCTCTACAAGGGGCGTGTATCGCGCGTGCTTCCCGGCATGCAGGCGGCGTTCGTGGAGATCGGCCTGGAGCGCACGGCGTTCCTGCACGCCGCCGACATCGCTCAGCGCGTCTCCGACGACACGGTGCTGGGCGCCCCGGCGGCTGTGGCCATGGCGGCGGTGGAGGACATCCGGCGCTTGGTGAATCCCGGGGATGAGATCCTGGTGCAGGTGATCAAGGACCCGATCGGCAGCAAGGGCGCACGCCTGACGACCTTTATCGCGCTGCCCTCGCGCTACCTCGTGTACATGCCGCGCGGGCAAGCGATCGGCGTGTCGGCGCGCATCGAGGACGAAGCCGAACGCGCGCGGCTGAAGGCGGCGCTCCTCGAGGTGCTCGGCACCACGAGCAGCGGCGGCTACATCGTGCGCACGGCGGCGCAGGGAGTCGCGGCAGAAAGCCTGCGCGAGGACATGGGGTATCTCGCGAAGCTGTGGGGGCACGTGCGCGAGCGCGCAGCGCAGGTGAGCGCCGGCGAGGTGGTGCACGAGGATCTGCCACTCAGCCTGCGCGTGCTGCGCGACGAGCTGACACGCGGCGTCAGCCGTGTGCTCGTCGACTCACCGCACGAGCACGCGCGCATGCTGGAGTTTGCCGCCGCCTTCATGCCCGAAGCGGCGCAGGTCATCGAGCTGTACACGGGCGCGCGGCCGATTTTTGATCTCGGCGGCGTCGAGGAGGAAATCACCAAGGCGCTCGACCGCAAGGTGCCGCTGAAATCCGGCGGCCACCTGGTGATCGATCAGACCGAGGCGATGACCACCATCGATGTCAACACCGGCGCCTATGTCGGGCACCGCAACCTCGAGGAAACCATCTTCCGCACCAACCTCGAGGCGGCGGTGAGCATCGCGCGGCAACTGCGCCTGCGCAATCTTGGCGGCATCATCATCCTCGACTTCATCGACATGCGCGATGAGCCGCATCGGCGCGCGGTACTGACCGCGCTCGAGCGCGCGCTGGCCGGTGACCGGGCCCAGACGCACATTGTGAGCCTCTCGCCCCTGGGGCTGGTGGAGATGACCCGCAAGCGCACCCGCGAGAGCCTGGAACATCTGCTGTGTGAACCGTGTCGAAGCTGCGAAGGACGCGGCTTCATTCGCACGCCCGAAACGGTGTGCAACGAGATTTTTCGCGAGATTGTGCGACAGAGCCGACAGTTTGCCAGCCGGGAGCTGCTGATACTCGCTCACCAGGACGTCGTGGATCGCCTGCTGGACGAGGAGTCCGCCACCCTGGGCGAACTCGAGGCGCAGGTCGGCCGTCCGATCCGCCTGCAGGTCGAGGCGCTTTACGGCATTGACCAGTACGACGTCGTACTCGTTTAAGGCATGACGGTGAGTGTTACGCGCGCAGAGCCGGCTGCCGGGCCGGCGTCTCCTGCTGCCGCAGGCGGCACGGGTGCGCGCGCGCGTCGACCTGAGTGGCGCGCTCTCACGGTGGCGCTCGGCTGCCTCTTCACCCTGGCAGTGGTCGTGTGGCTCGCCTGCGAGCTCGCGGTGGCGCGCCTTCCGGAGCATCGTGCGGCGCTCGAAAGCCTGGTGCGCGACGAAACTCATCTCGATCTGCACTTCTCCGAACTCGCGTTGCGCTGGGGCTGGTATGGCCCTGAGGCCGTATTCCGCGAGGTGGAGCTCGGCGAGCCCGAGTCAGGCGCGCTCCAGGTGCGCGCTCCGGAGCTGGTNNTCGACCTGTGGCGCATGCTGCGCAGCGGCCGGCCCGAGGCCGGTCGCATCACCCTGGTGGCGCCCGACGTGGTGCTGCGCCCGGACGCCAGTCTGCGCAATCCCAACACCCCCGCGGGCGCTGTTGCAGGGCGTGACTCGCAGGCGTCGCTGTGGGCGGTGGCCGCCCGGACTTTGTCCCGCTGGCGCGGTGGACGCATCGACATCGAGGGTGGAACGCTGCACTGGCCCACGCTCGCCGCGCCCCTGGTCTTGGGACTTCAGCACGCCACGCTGCGCCGTCTGGGCTCACAGTGGAGCGCCGATGCCACCGTGCAGCTGCCTGAGAGCCTGGGTGCTGGCGCGCATCTGACCTTGCAGATGGTGGGTGATCCGGCGCAGTCCGCGGGCACCAGCGGGACGTTGCGCGTGCAGGCACAGCGCCTTGAATCATCTGGCTGGCGCGCGGCCCTGGCGCAGCCGGGGCTCGTCGACTTTCTGCCACAGGCTGGCATCGCCGACCTTGACCTGCAGGCGCGGTTTGTCGCAGGGCGCATGGTTGCCAGCGAGGGCAAGGTGCACGCCGAGGCGCTGGAATGGGCGCCGCGCGCGGCCGGCGCTGCCACACTCGCCGTGCCGCGGCTGCGTGCCGCGTGGCAACTCGCGCGCCAGGCGAGCGCCTGGCATCTGACGGTCAGCGGACTCGATCTGGATCGGTCCGCCGCTGCGGCAGCAGTCACGCTGGATGCGGACCCAGGGCTGCAGAGCGCCAGCGGCGCGATTGAGCACGCACCGCTCGGGCTACTCGCCGGCATCGCCCGCTGGCAGGCGCCTGAGTTGCCCTTGGGTGAGTTCGACCTGCGGGGCAGCGTGCGCCTGCTCACGTTTGACTGGAGCGCGCGGCGTCCGGCGGGCGAGCGCCTCACGACCACGGCGCAACTGGAGGCCGTGTCGGTGGCGAGCGCGGACGGCAGCCTGGTGCTGGCGGGCCTTGCGGGGCGTATTTCCGGGAGCGACGCTGCGCTCAGCGCCGAGCTGCGCTCCGAGGATGCGCAACTCACGCTCGCACGCGCGGAAAGCTTCACGCTCCCCGGCCTGAAGGTCGCCGCGCATCTGCTTGCCACCGCGACCTCCGGCGGCTGGCAGCTAAGCAGCGACGATGTGCAGATTCAACACGGGGAAGCGACTCTGGCGGGCGCGGTCACCGTCAGCAGCCACGCTGCCGGGGTGCACCCTGCGATCGATGCCCGCGCCACACTCAAGCAAGCCGATGTGGCGCTGCTCACGCAGCTGCTGGGGCCCGCGGGGGCGAGCGTGTTCGGCGCTTCCGGGCCGCGCCTCACGGCCGGCCGCGTTGCAGACGCACAGTTCACGCTGCACGGTCCGTTGGATGAGGCGACGCCGTGGGATAACGGCAGCGTGTTCCGCGGCACACTCGAGCTGCGCGATGCCAGTCTTGCCGCCGGTGTCTGGTGGCCTGAGGTGCACGGACTGAGCGCGCACCTCGACTGGCGAGGGCCGCGAATTCACGCCGCGCTGGATGCGGGCGCCGCCGGCACCTGGCAGGTATCCGCGGCAAATCTCGATTGGGACGCACGCGGGGAGGGCAGTTCGCATCTTGTCGGGCGCTTCACTGGCGCGGCCCAGGAAGCGCTTGGCTGGGTGCGCGAGCGCCCCCAGCTGCTCGCCGCGGCGCCCGCAGTCGGCAATGTGGACCTCGCCGGTGACACGCTCCTCGATGTGGATATCACGATCCCGGGTGGGGCCGCGCCGCTGGCGCAACCGCGCGTGGGCCTCACCGCGCTCCTCGACGGCGTGCGATTGACGCCGCTCGCGGGCCTGCCGCCGATGCAGGCACTGCGCGGCACGCTTGCCTTCAGCGCCGGGCACGTGCGGCACTCGACGCTCACCGGGCAATGGCTCGGGGGGCCGGTGGCCCTGACCATTGCCGAGCATCGCGAGGCTCGGGCGAGCGGACTTTCGATCTCAGGCCGTGGCCTCATGAATGCGCGCGAGGCGCTGCTGGCGGCGGGCGGCAGTGCCGAAGGGGCGCCCTTGGAGGGCAACGCCGAGTGGACCGCGTCCCTGGAGGTGCCAACTGCCCAGGACCCGCGGCAGGCGCACTGGCGAATCCGCGCGGATTCGAACCTCGTGGGCGTCAGCAGCGCCCTGCCTGAGCCGTTTGCCAAGACTCAGGGCACGGCGGTGCCGCTGCGCATTGATGCCCAGGGCAACGCCGACAATGGCCAGCTGCGTGTGAGTCTCGGCGAACGCCTGCACGGCGTGGCCGTCGTCACCCGTAGCGGCGACACCTGGCGCATCGAGCGTGGCGCGGTGCGTCTCGCTGCGAGCGTCCCGCAACTCCCGCAGCGGCGGGTCCTGCTGGTCGAGGGGTCCATCGGACGCCTCGATCTTCCGGCATATCTGAAGCTATGGCGCCAGGCCGGCGCCGATGCGGCGCTGCCGGTGGTTGAGGCGCATTTCACCTCCGGGCAGCTGCTCATCGGCGCTCACAGTTACGCCGACGCGACGCTGACGGCGGAGGCTGGACACGGCAGCGGTCAGGTGCAGATCCAGTCGGCCGACTTTTCAGGCATTGCCCGTTGGCAGGCGCCGGCGGCTCCGACAACGGTGCACTTCGCAACACTCAACATCGCGCAGCTCACCGACGTCGCACTTGGCGCCAGCCTCGTCGGCGCTTTGGGCGCGGACGTCGCCGTGTCCGCAGATCAGCTGCAATGGCAGGGGCGCCCGCTCGGCCGGTTTGCAGCGCGGCTGAGCCTGCGCGGAGCGAGCCTGGAGCTGCGGGACCTGGAACTCGCCGGACCGGTCGACAGAACCTCCGGCAGCGCCCACTGTGCGGATGGCGCCTGCGGCCTGAAATTCACCCTCGACAGCACGGATGCCGCGGCGACGCTCGCGCGCTTCGGGCTGAGCCCGGACGTCAGCGCCAGGCACGCGCAGCTGACGGGGGATGTGCAGTGGCCCGAGGAGAGCGATGCCGCCCTTGCACTCCTGAACGGGCGACTCCATATGCAGCTTGAGGACGGCGTGACCCGCGCCGCAGCCGCACCCGCCGCGCCGTTTGCGCTGCTCGCCGTGCCGGCGCTGATGAAGGGTTTAATCACGCCCGTGGGGTCGGGGGTGCCGCCGGAGCTGCATTTTGCGAGCCTGAGCGCAGATTTCGCGCTGCACGAGGGTGAGGCGCAGACCGCCGATCTGCACTTCGATGGGGACGCGGAAATCCTCGTGCGAGGTCGCGTGGGCCTGACCGCGCGGGACTACGATGCGGAGGCGTGGATCCTCAGGGGCGAGGATCGTCTGCCATCAGCAGTGCGCGGACTGGGTCCGACTCCGCGCGTGGCCGCTGTGTGGCTGTCGCTGCGGGAGCTCTTCAGCGGGTCGAGTGTGGATCGGGCCGGTGCTGCGGCGCTGCGCCTGGAAGGCACGTGGGATGACCCGGTGGTGGTGGCCGCGGACTAGGGCGTGTTAACACACCGAACTAGCCGAAGCGGTCACCGGCAACGGAACTACTGTCCGCCGAAATCGCTCCCATGCGATTTCGGCCAATCGACTAGCGGTGCGGGCAAACTGGAAGTACATGAAAATTGCCGCGATACAGATGACTTCAGGNNCGATACAAATGACCTCGGGTCCGGACGTGGGCGCGAACCTCGAGCAGGCGCGCGCGCTCCTCGAGGATGCCGCCGCGCGTGGCGTACGGCTGGCAGCGCTGCCGGAGAATTTCTCCTTCATGGGACTCAAGGACGCGGACAAGCGCGCCGTCGCCGAAGCCGACGGCTCAGGTCCGGCACAGGACTTTCTCGCCGACATCGCGCGGCGGCTGAAGCTGTGGGTCGTCGGCGGCACGGTGCCGCTGCGCGTCGGTGCTGACAGCGACGGACGCGTCGCGGCCGCGTCCCTGGTGTACGACCCCGACGGCCGGCGTGCCGCGCGTTACGACAAGATTCACCTGTTCGATGTCGATATTCCCGGTCGCATCGAGGCCTACCGCGAATCGCGGCACGTGGCCCCGGGAGCTGCCGCGGCCGTGGTGGATACCCCGGCGGGCAGGCTCGGACTGTCGGTGTGCTACGACGTGCGCTTTCCGGAACTGTACCGGCACCTGAGCGCTGCGGGCGCACAGCTGCTGGTGGTGCCCTCGGCGTTTACCGCGCCTACCGGGCGTGCGCACTGGGAAACCCTGCTGCGCGCCCGGGCGATCGAAAATCTGTGTTATGTTCTCGCGCCCGCGCAGTCGGGCTTCCATCCGGGCGGACGTGAGACTTACGGCGACAGCATGATTGTCGACTACTGGGGACGGATTTTGCAGCGCGTGCCGCGCGGACGCGGCTGCGCGGTCGCGGAAGTGGATCTCTCCCGCCAGGCCGGGGTGCGCGAGAGCTTTCCCGCACTCGCACATCGTGCTTTTGCGAACACCACCCATGAGTGAGACGCCGGGCAACGATCCCTTGGCGCTGGCGCGCGACCTGATCCTGCACCCGAGTGGACTGGACGAGCGGGGCCTGGATCACGTGTTCGGCGAGGTGCTCTCACACTCGGTGGACTTTGCCGACCTGTACTTCCAGCTCACGCACCAGGAGTCCTGGGCGCTCGAGGACGGCATCGTCAAGGATGGCACCGCCAGCATCGAACAGGGTGTGGGCGTGCGGGCGCTCGCCGGCGAGAAAACCGGCTTCGCGTACTCCGACGAGATCGTGGCGCCGGCGCTCGAGGAAGCCTCGCGAGCCGCGCGCGCCATCGCCGTGCAGGGCGGTGAGCGCCGGGTGCAGGCGTGGCGCGCGCAGACCGGCCATCAGCTCTACCTGCCCGTTGACCCGGGCGTATCGCTCGCAGCGCAGGAAAAAGTCACCTGGCTCGAGCGCGTGGATAAGGAAGCGCGCCGCGTCGATCCGCGCGTCGTACATGTCACCGCGAGCGTGGTCGCGGTGCATGAAGTGGTTCTGATTGCCACCAGCGACGGGCAGCTTGCCGCCGATGTGCGCCCATTGGTACGCATGAGCGTGTCGGTGCTCGTGGAGCAGAACGGCCGGCGCGAGCAGGGCTACGCGGGGGCGGGCGGACGCTACACCCTGAGTGAACTCGTGGCGGGCGACCGGCCGCTCGCGCTGGCGCGCGAGGCCGCGCGCCAGGCGCTGGTGAATCTCGAGGCGCTGCCGGCGCCCGCCGGCACCATGACGGTGGTGCTGGGGCCGGGGTGGCCGGGAATCCTGCTGCACGAGGCGATCGGCCACGGGCTCGAGGGGGATTTCAACCGCAAGGGCACCTCCGCATTCGCCAACCGCATCGGTGAGCGGGTGGCGGCGCCGGAATGCACGGTGGTGGACGATGGCACGCTCGCGCGCCGCCGCGGTTCGCTCAACATTGATGACGAAGGTATCCCGACCCAGTGCACCACGCTCATCGAAAACGGCGTGCTGCGCGGCTACATGCAGGATCGGCTGAATGCGCGCCTCATGGGCGTGGCGCCGACCGGCAACGGGCGACGCGAGTCGTTCGCGCACATGACGCTGCCGCGTATGACCAACACCTACATGCGCCCCGGTCCGCACGCACCCGAAGAGATCATCCGCTCGGTGGAGCGCGGGATCTACGCCGTCAACTTCGGCGGCGGCCAGGTGGACATCACCTCGGGGAAATTCGTGTTCTCGGCGAGCGAGGCCTACGCCATCGAGAACGGCCGCATCGGCGCACCGCTCAAGGGTGCGACGCTCATCGGCAATGGTCCGGACGTGCTGACGCGTGTCTCCATGGTGGGCAATGACCTGAAGCTCGACGAGGGCATCGGCACCTGCGGCAAAGAGGGCCAGAGCATCCCGGTCGGTGTCGGCCAGCCGACGCTGCGCATCGATGCGCTGACGGTTGGCGGCACGGGCTGAAAAACCGCGTGTCGGAGCCAGGAGGCCCGGCGTTCAGTAGCAAATCATCGTCTGCGACGCGAAGACGCGCCGGACAATCCTCGACAGCCGTTGAGAAACAGGTTGACCGCGTTGTCAGCCCACGCGTCGATTTCGCCCGGCGTCATGGGTACGCCCACACCCATGGTGCGACGCTGCGGCTGGGCAACGACCATATGCAGAAACTGCGCGGCCGCAAAGCTTCGAAGCTCGACCGTCAGCCGTGTATCTGGCAGTTCACGCGCGAGCAGATCGCCAATCAGCGTCGTCGCCTCCTGAGCCCAGCCCTCGTCATAGACCGCACGAACCAGATTGGGAAAGCGCGCTGCCTCGGCCGTAACGAGGCGGTGCAGCGCGATAGCCTGAGGGGAAAGCGCGGCGCGCAGGATGAATCCGGCGAGCCGACGCAGGATCTCCTGCAACGTCGCGCCCTCAAGGAGGGGCACTCCGGGAGGCGGACGGATCTGCTCGATGATTCGATGGACGACCGCGGCGAACAGCGCCGCCTTGTCGTCGAAGCGGTGATAGAACGTACGCTTCGAGATGCGAGCGCGCCCGGCCACCGCTTCGATGGATGTCGACCCGTAGCCCTCCGTCAGGAACAGCTCGGTGGCGACCTCTAAGATCCGATCGCGCAGCTCCAGGGCGGCAGCCTGCGATGGCCTTCCGCCATGACGTGTCTTACGAGTCGGCGAGCGGCGCCGATTCTTACCGGCGCCGATAGGCGGAACCGCCCGATCGATAGAAGGCTTGGGCACCATGGGAGCCAGAGTACGACGCGCGCGGTGCATAGTAACCACGTGTCGGCGCGTAGAACCGCGGCATCGGGGGAGCATAGGCGCGCGCGGGCCGGTATTGAGCCTGCGGCGCAGGGTAATACCCTGGGGGCCCGTAATTCACCGGGGGCCGTGCGTAATAGTTGGGCGGCGCGTAGTAGCCGGGCGGGCCCCCGTAGTAACCGGGGGTCGGTGGGTATGGCGCTCGTGGTTGCCCCACCGAGGCCGCTGACGAAGCCACGGCCAGGGGCAGGGTGGCAAGCCTCATCCCGGCACCGATGACGTGCCCCAATACCCATGGGGCGAAGAGCAAAGGGCCGGCGGCAGCGGCTGGTGTAATCGGTAGACACAGGAGCGCGGCGGTGGCGGCCGCGGCAAGAACCGTCTGCTTGAGTGCGGGCATGGCGTTCTCCTCCTGACCGTGCGTGACCGACGCACCCGCGGACGGTACTCGCCCTTCCGCAGAAACGCAACGGTACCGTTGCGTTATTCCCGAGACCGCTGCGCTCGATACCAGGTCGCAGGGGCAGGATTTGCCACGTTGGAGGGACTCGCTCCACGGCAGCGCTTGACCCACTCCGCGCATTCACGAACGACCGCTTTGTCGGGAACTGCGACCTTAGGCGCGGTCTATTCGGCCCGAATAGCATCCGCGCTTGGCATTGTGAGCGTGAATGTATGCAACATGAGGGGATACGAAAAATCGCAAAATGACTGATTCGATGTCCTTCCCATCGACCACATCGGCATCGAGCATCATGCCCTCGGCATCATAGGCGCGCAGGGACAGCAGGCGCGTGCGCATGACCTCTGGGACTTCGCCCACCCGGTCGTAGGCATCTTCTGCGCCTTCTCTCACGAAAATGGCATGGCTGGCCCGATAGGGGGTGTTGGCTGGCTGGCAGACGTGATTGAGTAGCAGGAGTTTCTCACCGACCGAAGCGTCCCGCATTTCGATGCGGTCTGGAAAGCCAGGCCTCTTGTCGGCTATGTACCTCTTGACCCCCTGGAGCGCCAGCTCCTGGTCGCTGAGACCATACAGATGTCGAAAGGGCTCAGCGGCAAGTCCGGTTATGCGAAAACTCATGACCAACCCCAGATTTCAAAGCCGGCCGGCACACTATCCCCGTCACGCTACTGCCGCAATCCGATTCTTGCGGTCCAATTTTCCAAATTCACTGGTGACGGCGACGTGACCTAAGCGCGGCTATTCCCGATACCCGGGATTCGATCGATCAAGTTTTCGCAGCAGCCCCTGGGCGCGTTTAGGACGGCGATGGCGCTCGCGCCTGCTGCAGGTTCTTCACTTCTTTTTCACTGAAGCGCGCGTCATAGATTGAACGGCGATCCAGTGTGCGCGCAACTACGGTGGCGGTAACGACCGCCAACAGTAGCGGCAAAATAAAAGACCGGTCTCGGCCGGTCAGCTCCACCGTGAGCAGCACCGCCGAAACGGGTCCATGGGTAGTGGCTGCCAATACCGCTGCCGCGCCGACCACAGCGAACAGGCCCGGCGGCACGCCCGGCCAAAGCCATCCCCAGACATGCCCCAAAACGCCCCCGAGCAATGCACCCAAGGCCAGCGACGGGGTGAATAGTCCACCTGGAACGCCGCTGCCCAAACACATGGCGGTCGCCGCAGGTTTGAGGAAAAGAAGGGTCAACAGCAGCAGGGGCGCAACCTGGTTCGTAAACGCCAACTGGGCGATATCCTTGCCGTTACCCAACACCTGCGGAAATTCAATCGAAACGATGCCGAGCAATCCAAGCGCCAATATCGGCGCGATCAGTCGCCGCCAGCCCTTTGGCTTATTACGGTCGGCCCAGGCAATCATCAACACGTAACCCACTGAGACAAGACCCGCGACGGGCCCCACCAGTACCGCCCAGACGACAATGGACGGAGGTGGTGTAAGCGGGAATCACGTAGGTGGGGGCGTTGGGTAGCGCGAGCCAGGAAACCGCCGTGGCGGTGGCGGAGGCAAGTAGTGCCGGCAGTACCAGGCGTAGCGCCAGCACTCCGCGAAGCACCTCGACAGCGAACAGCGCACCTCCGAGGGGGACACCATAGGCTGCCGCCATGCCTGCCCCGGCGCCACACGCAACCAGCAGCTTTCGCTGCTCGTCAGACAGGCGTGCCCTGTCCGAAAGGGCATTCGCGATCACCGCCCCGGCTTGCTTGGGCGCACCTTCGCGCCCGAGCGAAGCCCCCATGCCGACGAGGAGTACCGACAGCACCGCACTGCCAAGGGTACGTACCGCCGGCAACCGCCCGGCGAAGCGCGATATCGCCTCAGTAATGTCAATGCCGTTGCCGCCCGTGAGACGGTGAAGAATGAGTTGGCCTGCACTCGTCAGAAGACCGGCCCCCAACAAAACAACGATATGCCGCAAAGCTCCTGCACTCGCCGCAGCGTCAAGTAGGTCCGGACCTGGCCACACCAGATGTTGGACGAGTTGCAGCAGCCGCGTCAGAACTGCCGCGCTGATGCCGGCCCCAATACCCGTCAGCAGCACTGCGAGCCAGAATCTCCCGGCACCGGGGCGCGTGAGGGTCGCCGGGATTTTGTCAGGGCCTTCTTGCGACGCATCAAAGTCCTTCATTCCGATTGAACGATTCATGCGCAACGCCGCAAATTCGGCCACCGAGTAGGTGCGTGCCATCCGCCTCCGGCAGAACCCGCGCTGACGGTCATTGAAACAGTCTCAGACGGTTTGCGATCGCGACGTATGCGAGCGCCAAGACGAAGAATATTGCCAGCCCCGCAAGAATGGCTTTTTGGGAACCAATCTTCGGCGCGAGGTACGCAATCGCAAGCATGTAAGGCACCCAAGTCACGAGAGTGCCAGCCAACACCCACTTCGCGTGCTGACTGACCGCGATGTTTCCCGCACTTTGGCCTATAAAGAAATATGCGACGAGCGTGAAAACGGGAATTAGCGTGGCCAATCCGGATAGGGTCCGCTGACCACTCTCCTCCAGCACCACGATGACCGCAGTAAACAAGCCCCCGGTCATGAAATAGATGAGCAGGCTAGAGAGCTTCATAAAACCTGTTCATGTCCGCCCTGTGAGTACTTGACCGAAACGCCAATTGCGAAGTTCCGTCATCAGCTGCTTGGCCTCTGGCCGCGGCGGATTATAAACCCGACCAAAGTTCAAACTCGCCACCCGTGAGCGGAATGCGGGTGCCGTCAAGCGAGTGCAGGCGGCGCGCCACCAAGTCCAGCCGCCAGTCCAAAAAGGGTCAAGACGGACCGGGGTCTGCTGCGCGGCTCGTGTGCCAGGTACTCAGACCGGCGCAGTAGGGCGCGAACACGCGCCACCAGCTCATGGGTGCCAAAGGGCTAAGTCCCGAACCCCTGCTCCGGTCAACGCGTGTCACGTGACCAGGGGAAGACAGGAGAGTCCCGAAACATCGAGACACGGAATCAAATCCGGCGAAACACGCCGCCACATTCGGAACGTAATTGCCACGACATGCGACCGCGCAGAATCAGCACCTCGCGTGAACTTCGAAAAGCGCTCAAACGGGCGAACCTGTGAAGGGCTTTCGCGGTCAAAACTACTGTAGAATTCGACATCAGCAACACGAGACCGGCGAGAATAGTGCGATCGTTGGTCGGGACCCGGGCGGGTTCCGGGCGCTGCGGCAGCGAACCGGTGGTGAATTCGTAATTCACCAGGAGGCTGGCATCATGAGCAATCGAGTATTCGTACGCTCCCGCGCGATCGCAGCAGNNGAGGCGGGAGCTCCCATGGCGGCGGCGGGGGATTCCATGGCGGCGGCCGCGGAAGTTACGGCTGGCGCGGAGGCTACTACGGCGGCGGGTATGGCCGCTGGTGGGGCGGTTGGGGATTAGGGCTCTACCTGCCGCTCTTGCCGTGGTATTACGACACATTCTGGTGGAATAACATCCCGTACTACTACGCCGACGACATGTACTATCAATGGGACAACGACGTCGGGGAATACCAGGCCGTCGACCCTCCGGGAAATCTCAGCTCGGTTCCCCCGCAAGGCTCGTCAGCGCCGTCGGTCAATCCAGCAGTGGCTGCCACGCTGTTCGCCTATCCCAAGGCGGGTCAGTCGGAGACGCAGCAGAAGCAGGATAAAGACGAGTGCCGTCGGTGGGCAACGTCGCAAACCGGTTTCGACCCAACTCAGCCGGATCGCGCGACCCCGAAAGGCGCCGGAGACAGTCGACAGGGCTACCTGCGCGCGGAGGCTGCTTGCCTCGAAGGGCGCAACTACAGCGTCAGATGAGCATCGAAAACCGGCGGTTTCGCGGCTCGGTCAGAAGTCACTCACCACAGACTCCGATTTTCGGCGCTCAGATCAGATCGACTTTGGCCTTAATGTCTAGGAGATCGGCGATCTGACTCACTAACGTCGGAACAAAGGCAGCTGACTAACCATCGACCGCCGCGCCCCTGCTCGTACGCGTCGTGCGCGATGAAGTTCCGCAGTTCATCGTCATTACGGGTGCCGGCCGCCGGTGATACTCGACATCGCGGACCGGCCCTGCGCCCTCGTCCGTCGAGCGCCACGGCGCTAGCCGTCTCGTTGGCCGCCTGCGCCTAGAAGACAAGCTATTTACTAGCATCCGATGGAGGCCCATCGAAACCGCCGCACTCAAGCAAGGCTCGGTCAGTATCCCCCCGATCCGGCACTTACCTCGATCTCGTTCACAACCTTGGTAACTCCCGGTACGTTGCGCGCGATCTCCGTGGCCTCATCTCGGACTGCCGGGTCAACGGTAAGCGCGTTGATGTAGGCCGCGCCGTAGCGGACCCGCACTTCGAGCCCGATGTAAAAGTGCAAGCGATCGGCTTCGAGCGCCGCGTACACCCGATCGGCGATAGCCGCATCCGCCTGCGCCTGCTCCGGAGACTCAGGGGGAGTGGACGCACAACCGAGCGCGAACGTCGTCGTCGCCATTGCGGAGGTCGCCCAAGTGTCAGCTCTGGTGCGCGGCTTGAACGGTTTCACGAGAATGCGCTCCGATCGTGCGTCGCCGCACTACCCCTGCCTATGTCGTTGGACTACGGCGGCAGCAGGAAGTGCCTCACGGAGTGAATGGCGCAAGCGCTGAACCTTTGAGCGCTCCTGGCCGCGAGTCGCCTCTCGACCCCGAGGCGGAAGCTCGCGACGGTCCCGCTTTCGGGAAGACTAATCAAGCCCGCATTGTCATCTGTGGCCGCTGTCCTGAGCGCACGAGACTGAGCACAGTGCTATCCATCGGCGTCAATATCAGACCAAGAGCTTATTGGACGAGCCGGTGTAAGGTTTCGGATACCCAGTTGCATTCATGCGGCGCGAGAGGATGTCGCGTGCGTCATGCACATTCATTCTCTCAATGGCGTCGCCGTCGCAGCACAGAAGCAGGGCTTGCTGCCGATTTCACAGCAATCCTTGTTCGTGCTGTCGTCGTTGGCCTATCACGACTACGAGGGTGTCGCGCTCAATGCCGCCGAACAGCCGCGCCTGGTTGCGGACCTCGGCGACAAGTCCTATCTGATACTGCGCAATCACGGGCTGCTGACGGCCGGTTCGTCGCCGGCCGATGCCTTTCTGTACATGTATATCTTCGAATCCGCGTGCGCGATCCAGGTGCGCGCTCAAAGCGGCGGACAAGAATTGATCCGAATACCCGAACCCATTCTCGGCGGCATTCGGGCCGCGGCCAGCCAGGTGACGCGAGGATTGGGAAGCAGCCTCGCATGGCCGGGGCTGCTGCGAAAACTTGATCGATCGAATCCCGGGTATCGGGAATAGCCGCGC
>PMHN01000278.1:7651-7787 GCA_003156695.1 Gammaproteobacteria bacterium | reverse complement strand
AAGAAAAGGTGTCTCCGTAAGTCGAAGACACCTGATTTGTCAGAGCGAGATCCGAACGAACATCCTACATCTTTTGGTCTTCGCGGTGCTCATGATGGTGGTGATGGTGATGTTCGTGGTGATGGTGGTGATGATG
>PMHN01000278.1:0-7639 GCA_003156695.1 Gammaproteobacteria bacterium | reverse complement strand
TGCCACATCTGCCAAAGGTGCGGCTTGGGTCAAACTTACGTAGCCGAGAGTGGAAATGAGAATTGCCGCAGCGGCAAATCCGAATTTGATTGATACCCGCATTTTGCTTTCTCCCTACGAAAAGCGCGAAGTTGGGAAGAATGAAGTGCCATTTGCTTTTGTCCCAGACGGCGTTGCCGTCACAAAGCAGGATGTAAATTCGTTGTTTATTTACAACACTATTGCAAACAGCGTAATGAAGATGCTTGATAATGTCGCTTAGGTCAAGCCATCATTTGATACCAAGGCTGTATCAATATTGTGTTATCAGAGTATGATCCAATCCTCATCTTGGTCTCGTAGAAAAGCCGGCTACTTACGCCGGCTTTTCGATCGCGAGTTGCTTTTCGTGCCGCGTATTACCAATAATACCTGCGGTAATAGGGACGCCAATAATGCCGCCTATGCCAATAATGATATCTATGCCAATAATGGTATCTATGCCAATAGTGTCGGTGGTACCAATAATGCCTTCTATACCACCAAGCCTTTTCGACCGAGGCTTTAGGAGCTGGTGTTGCTAGGGTCCGCACAATTGGCGCCCCAGTAAAAAGGCCCGCCGCTGGTGCCGCCTTGGCGGCGCCGGCCATACCGCCATAGGCGGTCAAGGCCGCAACGAGCACTATCCTCAAAAGCTTCATTTTACCCTCCTTCGGGTCAATCGGCTGCGCCGTAAATCGCCGCCCGCCACGAATTTCCTTAGGCTTTCATCGTGACAAAAGCGTTTCCCTTTGACTCGCGCGGGGCAACCTTGACAACATAGTCGCCGGCAAGCCATTGCCTAGGTCTCTTGGTGCAAATACACGAAATATTCTATGGCTTGGCCTTTCCATCAGTTCGCCTCGCTGGGTCGCGGCGCCTATCGCTTAATGGAGCGAGGGTAAACGGAGTTCTCGTGCAGCTAGGTCAAATCATGCAGAGTGAGACTTGCGCGGCAAACGAAATACGGTCCGGTTTACCCGGTCCAACGCGTTCCTTCCAAGACCTCATTTTAACCCTCCAGACCTTCTGGGCAGGGCAAGGCTGCGTGATCCTGCAGCCCTATGACATGGAGGTCGGCGCGGGTACGTTTCACACCGCGACTTTTCTGCGCGCCGTGGGGCCGGAGCCGTGGCGTGCCGCCTACGTGCAGCCGTCGCGCCGGCCTACCGACGGGCGTTACGGGGACAACCCGTTTCGCCTGCAGCACTACTACCAGTACCAGGTGGTGATCAAACCCTCGCCGCTGCCGATCCTGGATTTGTATCTCGGCAGCCTCGCAGCGCTCGGGCTGGATCCACTGGTGCACGACGTGCGCTTCGTCGAGGACAACTGGGAGTCGCCCACGCTCGGCGCCTGGGGCCTGGGGTGGGAGGTGTGGCTGAACGGCATGGAGGTCACCCAGTTCACCTACTTCCAGCAGGTCGGGGGCCTGGACTGCCGCCCCGTCACGGGTGAGATCACCTACGGGCTCGAGCGGCTCGCAATGTATCTGCAGGGCGTCGAGAGCATTTACGACATCCTCTGGAGCGAGGGTCCCTCGGGGCGCGTCACTTACGGTGACGTGTTCCACCAGAACGAGGTCGAGCAGAGTGCCTACAACTTCGAGCACGCCGACGTGCCGACACTGCTCAGGCATTTCGAGGATTACGAGCGTATCTGCCAGGCGCTGCTGGTCGCGAAGCTGGCGCTGCCAGCCTACGAGCAGGTGCTCAAGGCCTCGCACACTTTCAATCTGCTGGACGCGCGCGGCGCGATTTCCGTGACCGAACGGCAGCGCTACATCCTGCGGGTGCGCACGCTGGCGAGCGCCGTGGCGAAGGCTTACCTCGAGCGCCGCGAGGCGCTCGGATTCCCGCTGCTGAAGGCATCGGGCGCCACGCCCGTCGCTGTGGTCCAAGAGCGCCCATGAGCATCGCGCACCACGACTTTCTCCTCGAAATCGGCACCGAGGAGTTGCCGCCAAAGGCGCTGCTCACGCTGCAGAACGCTTTGGTTGCCACGCTCGGGGCCGGCCTCGACAAGGCGGGCCTCAGCCACGGCGAGATCCGTGGGTTCGCAACGCCCCGGCGCCTGGCTGCGCGGGTGTTGCGCCTCGCCGCCGCGCAGCCCGAGCAGCATCTGAAGCGGCGCGGGCCGCCGGTGAGTGCGGCATTCGATGCCAGCGGGACGCCCACGCGCGCAGCGCTCGCCTTTGCCGAAAGCTGCGGCACGAGCGTCGACTCCCTGGAACGCCTCGATGAAGGCAAGGGCTCATTCCTGTTCTTTGTGGGCACCAAGCCCGGGCAGGCGGCGACGCAGCTGCTGCCGGGGATCGTGAAAGCCGCCCTCGACTCGCTGCCGATTCCGCGCCGCATGCACTGGGGCGACGGGACGGCCCTCTTCGTGCGCCCCGTGCACTGGGTGGTGATGCTGTTCGGCAAGGATGTGGTCCCGGCGACGCTGCTGGAAACGCCCGCGGGCCGCATGACCCACGGCCACCGCTTCCACGCCCCGCGGCCCATTCGCATCGGCAGTCCCGGCGCCTACGAGCGCACGCTGCGTGAGCGCGGCTACGTGCTCGCGGACTTCGCGGCGCGGCGCGAGCGTATCCGCGCCGACGTGACGGCGGCCGCGGCGAGCATGAACGGCCGCGCCCTGATCACGGAGGCATTGCTGGAGGAAGTGACCGCGCTGGTCGAATGGCCGGTGGCGCTCGCGGGACGCTTCGAGGAGCGCTTCCTGTCACTGCCGCGTGAAGTGCTGATTTCGACCCTCGAAGATCACCAGCGGTACTTCCCCGTCGAGGATGCGGCCGGCAGGCTCCTGCCCGCTTTCATCACGGTGAGTAACATCGAGAGCCGCGACCCTGCCCAGGTGCGCGCCGGCAATGAGCGGGTCGTGCGGCCGCGGCTCGCGGATGCGGCATTCTTTCTGGAGCAGGATCGCAGGCAGCCGCTCGCGGCGCGCCTGCCGGCACTCGATGCCGTCACCTTCCAGACGCAGCTCGGCTCCCTCGGCGACAAGACCCGTCGCGTGCGCGAGCTCGCCGCCGACATCGCCGCCGCCACCGGCGGTGCGCGCGAGGAGGCGCAGCGCGCGGGAGAGCTGAGCAAGTGCGATCTCGTCACCGCCATGGTGGGCGAGTTCCCCGAGCTGCAGGGCATCATGGGCGCGTACTACGCCGCGGCCGACGGCGAGTCGCACGAAGTCGCGGCGGCGATCCGCGAGCACTACCTGCCGCGCGTGGCGGGCGATGAGCTGCCGGCGACGCGCGCCGGAGTCGCGGTCGCGATCGCCGACAAGCTCGACACGCTCGCGGGAATTTTTGCGATCGGCGGCAAGCCCACGGGCACTAAGGATCCGTTCGGACTGCGCCGCGCCGCGCTCGGATTGCAGCGCATCCTGATCGAAAAGGGGCTCGATCTTGATCTCAGGAGCGCCATTGCCAGGGCGCTCGCCGCCGTGCGCGCCGACATCGAACGCCTTCGCATTCGCTCGCCAGCAACGACAGTCACAGCCAGTGACGCTAGTAACGCCTCATCAGTGAAACAATCAGACGAAATCTATGACTTTCTCATGGAGCGTCTGCGTGCGTATTACCTCGAGCGCACGGGTGTCGCGGCGACGCCGGGCACAGCAAGCGTGACCACCGAGATGTTCGACGCGGTGCTCGCCGCCCGTCCCGCATCGCCGGTGGATTTCGACGCGCGCCTGAAGGCGCTCAGCACCTTCATGGGGCTGCCGGAGTCGGTGAGCCTCACCGCGGCGAACAAGAGAATCGCCAACATCCTGCGCAAGGCGCCGGATGAGGCGCGGCGGGAGGTCGACGTCAACCGGCTGCGCGAGGCAGCGGAAGTGCGGCTCTACGATTCCATGCGCGGGCTGCGCGATTCGGTGGCGGCGGCTACGCAGCGGCGCGAGTACACCGCGGCCTTGGGACAGCTGGCGCAGCTGCGCCCGGTGGTCGATGCGTTCTTCGATCAGGTGATGGTGATGGATGAGGACCGGGAGCTGCGCGCCAACCGCTTAGGGCTCCTCGCCCAGCTGCAGGGGCTTTTCTCAGGGGTCGCGGACCTGTCGCGACTGCCCGGTTGAGCAGCCCGCCGACAAGGGCCGCCGGTGCGCACGCCTGGCGCGGGCCGGTGGTGCAGTGGCTGGGGTCGCTTTTCTTCACCGGGTTCCTGTTCGCCTGGACGTTTCTGTACGCCATCCCGTTCGTGATCATCTGTGCGTGCCTGCCCTTCCNNAGTGGAGTTGCGGCCTCGACTACCGGATCGAGGGCGCGGCTCTCCCGGACGGCTGCCACATCGCGCTGTGGAAGCACTCCTCGTCCTGGGAAACCATGGCGATGATGGTGGTGTTTCCGCGCCAGGTGTGGGTGCTCAAGCGCGAGCTGCTGTGGATACCGGCGGTGGGTACCGGGATCTGGCAGATGCACGCGATCGCCATCAACCGCAGCGCCGGCCACTCCGCGGTCTCCCAGGTCGTCGAGCAGGGCAAGGACCGTCTGGCCGAAGGCGACTGGATCATAATTTTCCCGGAAGGGACGCGCATGCCGGCGGGCGAGACGCGTCGTTACGGAGTTTCCGGCGCGCTGCTGGCGAGCCAGACCGGCAGGCTCATCGTGCCGGTCGCGCACAACGCCGGGTTCTACTGGCCGCGCCGCGGCCTGGTGAAGAAGCCCGGAACCGTGCGTGTGGTTATCGGTCCGTCCATCGCAGCAGGAGGCCGCGAGGCGCGCGAGATCAACGAGGAGGTTCAGGCGTGGATCGAGGCGACGGTACGCAGCCTCGAACCGGCAGCGCGAGCTGCACAAGAGCGCTTCTAGTGGAGGGAGAATCGGGCAGATGGGTGCCGACGTAGGGGGGCGGCGTTGTCTCAAGACTTCGCCCCGGCGTGAAGTTGGCGGAGCACTTCGTCCACGGCGTCGATGACCGCCTGCGGCTTATCCAACTGAATCTCGTGACCTGATCCATTGATGATCCGGTGTACGCCACGCGAGGAGAGGTGCGCGAGGGCCTCGTGCAGAGCAATCCAGATCTTCGAGTAGGATCGGTGGAACCAGACGTCGGAGGGCGTGCCGCTTTTCCCCCATGAGTGCTCTGTGGAGAGCACGACAAGCGGCATTGCGCCAAGGCGGTGGTGATCGACGCTGTCGTAACGGTGTGTATACAGCGACGACATGAGAGAGACTTTATCCGCGAAATAGTAGGCGGTGAAGAACCGAGGCCAGATCGCTCTGAACGCGGTGGGCGTGTCGCTCGGCAAGGCAGCCGCTGACGTACAGTCATCGTATTCCGGACTGGACGTGTCGCGGGGTCCATTCGCGACCAAGAAGGCACAGTGCAGCAGATCGGCCGCGTAGCTTTCCCTCCCGACCACCTCATCAAAACCCGGCTGATTCTCGTCGATGAGCCCCTCTCCGGCCGGACTGGTATCGACGAGGACCATGCCGACGACCTCCTTGGGCCAGCGTTGCGCGAAGAGGCGCGCCTCGATGCCGCCCAAAGAGTGCCCCACCAGCACATACGGTCCCGATATAGGCCCGGCGTTGAGCGCCGTATGCAGGTCGTTCACCACGTCGGAGAGGATCTGCGGCTGGGGCCCCGGATCACTGAAGCCGTAGCCGGCTCGGTCGAAGGCGCAGACGCGCGTTTTTTGCGCGATCACGGGCTGGGTTTTGTACCAGACCACGGACCAGCTGAATATACCTGCCATCAGAATGACCGTCGGGCCGCCGGCGCCCGTGCAGTGCAGGTTAATACGCCGGCCGCCGATATTGACCAACTGACCTGGCTCGACGTAGGGCAGTATTCTCTGGTCCTCCGCCATGGAGGGGGACGGAGTGGGCTGGGCCAGGACGACGTCACCGATGGATAGCAGCAGGGCGGCCAGGATGGCGCGTAGTGCGAACATAGGCATGAGAAGCCTTGGAACAACGTCTCGGTGAATGTTCATTTGAGACCTCTGCATTTTTGGGTCGGGACGGTGTTTCTAACGACGGCACACGCCTCGCGAAGTTCCATTCGGATACAAGGAGAAAAAGAAACCTCACAACACGAACCCGCCGCCATCTGCAGCACTAATGATGCGGATGCAAGTTTGGTCCAGGTGTGCGCGAATGGCGGCTTCGGGAGGAGTGATCGTGCTGGGTGACTGACTGGTTATGGCCGCCGGTCGCCGCTGTGCCGCTGTCGCCAGAGTGGCGTTCAACAACCAGCGAGTTGGGGTAGTGCCCCGAGTTAGGCGACCAAAGATCAGTCAACCCACTCGGCGCCGGAAAATCTCATTAATTGTGTCAGTCAATCTCACCAATTATGGCGAGAGTCTCACTTAATGAGTCATTCGGCAGCAGCTACACGTCCAGGTTCATGACCGACAGCGCGTTCTTCTCGATGAACTCGCGGCGCGGTTCGACCTGATCGCCCATGAGCGTCGTGAAGATATCGTCCGCGGCGACCGCATCCTCGATCTTCACCTGCAACAGGCGTCGTAACTCCGGGTTGATGGTGGTCTCCCAGAGTTGCTCGGGATTCATTTCGCCCAGGCCTTTGTAGCGCTGAATGGTCTGGCCCTTCTTCGCTTGGTCGAACAGCCACTTCATCGCTTCCTTGAAGGAGCCGATGTCCTGGCGCTCATTGCCGCGGGTCACGTAGGCGCCCTCGCCGATCAGTCCCGCCAGGGTGCGGGCCAGATCCGCGATGCGTTGGTATTCGGCGGACTCGAAGAATTCGCGCGGCAGATACTTGTGACTCGGCGTGCCGTGCTCGGTCTTGTGCACGATGACGCGCGCCGCGTGGCTATCACTCGCGCTGCCCAATTCCACGCGGTAGTTGCGAGTGCCGTCCGCCAGCGCGTTCAGCCGCGCGTTGAGATCGGCTGCCCAGCTACGCAGCCACTCGGGGCGATCGAAGTTCGCCGGCGTCACCTCCGGCATGTAGATCAACTGATCGAGCAGCCGCTCGTCGTAGCGCTGCGACCAGCGTTTGACGATCCCCTGCACCTCCATGTACTTGCGCGCCAGCAGCTCCAGCCCCGAGCCGGAGAGCGCCGGGGACTGCGCATTCACGTGCAGGCCGGCGTTTTCGAGCGCGCTGTTGAGCAGCAGTTGCGTGAGCTCGCTCTCGTCCTTGACGTAGGATTCCTGCTTGCCACGCTTCACCTTGTAGAGCGGCGGCTGCGCGATGTAGATGTGACCGCGCTCGATGAGCTCGGGCATCTGCCGATAGAAGAATGTGAGCAGCAGAGTGCGTATGTGGCTTCCGTCAACATCCGCATCTGTCATAATAATCACGCGGTGATAGCGCAATTTCTCGACGTTGAAATCGTCTTTGCCGATCCCGCAACCCAACGCCGTGATGAGTGTGCCGACTTCGGCCGATGACAACATCTTGTCGAAACGCGCTCTTTCAACATTGAGGATCTTGCCCTTGAGCGGCAGGATTGCCTGCGTGCGCCGGTCGCGCCCCTGCTTGGCCGAGCCGCCGGCGGAATCGCCCTCGACGATGAAAATCTCCGACAGTGCCGGATCTTTTTCCTGGCAGTCGGCGAGCTTGCCGGGAAGTCCCGCGATATCGAGCGCGCCCTTGCGGCGTGTCATCTCGCGCGCCTTGCGCGCCGCCTCGCGCGCGCGCGCGGC
>PMHN01000314.1:2181-4874 GCA_003156695.1 Gammaproteobacteria bacterium | reverse complement strand
CGCTTCGCTTCGGCGCCTTCGGCGTGACTGCGCCTCGTCGGCGCGGCTTTTTACCCCACCATGTTCCTTTGGTGAGCGAAGCGGCCTTTCGGCCGTCTTCGCGCACCAAAGGAACATGGTGGCCAAACGCCATCGCCGCGCGGAGCGGTCAAGTCTCGCGAAGCTCTTGCGAAGCGACCGCCGAAGGCGGCTTGACCTTGACGGCGAGCACGGCGATGGCAGCACAGCCGTCGATCGGAACCTAAAGGCGCGAGCCCCCTTCTCTCGCGAAGCGGGAGAAGGTGGCCCGACGAAGTCGGGTCGGATGAGGGGCGGCGCGACGTTTGAAGTCGCGATCGCTCCGCTTCCAATGAGCCTATGCTATCTTGCCGCCCCGCGCACCCGAGGGCTTTTCGTGCCATCCAATCTTGAACGTCTGTTCGGCCTTAGCGGGCGCATCGCCTTGGTGACGGGATCGTCGGGCGGCATCGGGCGCGCGCTGGCGCTGGAACTCGCGCCGCTTGGTGCGCGCCTGGCGCTGAACGCGCGCAGCGCGCAGCGCCTGCAGGCAACGGCGCGCGACTGCGTGGCGCTGGGCGCTGAGGCCGTGGCGCTGCCGGGTGACGTGTCGCAGCGGCAGGACTGTCAGGGCCTGATCGCCGCGACTCTTGAGCGCTTCGGCCGCCTCGATGTGCTGGTCAACAATGCCGGCATCACCATGTGGTCGCGCTTTGATGCGGTCGTGGACTTCAGCGTCTTCGAGCGCCTGCTGGCGGTGAACTACCTGGGGCCGGTGTGGCTCACCGCCGCCGCCCTGCCGCACCTGAAGCAGTCCCGCGGACTCATCGTCGCGATCGCCAGCATCGCCGGACTCACGGGCGTTCCGGAGCGCACCGGCTATGCGGCCAGCAAACACGCGCTGATTGGATTCTGCGAGTCGCTGCGCATCGAGTTGCGTGGCAGCGGCGTTGAGGTCTGCATCGTTGCGCCGGACTTCGTGGTCAGCCAGATCCACCGACGCGCCGTGGGTCCCGACGGCAAGCCGCTGGGCACGACGCCGATGCAGGAGTCACGCATCATGAGCGCGGATGAGTGCGCGCGGCTGACGGTGCGCGCCATGCAGCGCCGGCAACGCCTCGCCATTCTTTCGGCGCGCGGGCGCCTCGGGCGCTGGGCGCGACTGGTGGCGCCGGCTCTGGTGGACAAGATCGCGCAGCGCGCGATCCGCGAGCGTCACTGAAAATCATTTCAATGCGCGGAACCGGCCTGCTATCCGCCAATTAAGGCTGCGCGATCACCGGCATGTCGAGCGCGATGAGGAAATACTCGAACAGGTACTGGAGCACGCGGATCTGGTTGTGCAGCAGATGGTCGCTGTCCAGCAGGTGCAGCGCGGCGTGGTATGACTGGGCAAAGCGCACGCTGTGTTCGAACGGCACCACCTCGTCGCGCCAGCCGTGCACGGCGGTGACTGGGCAGTCGAGTCCGCCGGCGCGCAACGGCGGAATCCCTTCCATGTACAGTGCCGGCGCCATGACGAACACCCCGCGCGCGTGCAGCAGCGAGGCGGCGGCCACGGCAACATAACCGCCGAGGCTCGAGCCCACCAGCACCAGGTCGCCGCTCAGATCCTTGCAGAAATCCACAAGCCGCGCGACGCGCGCCCGCGGTTCGTCAACGCCGCGATAGTCCACTGAGTGCGCCTCGTGGTGCTCGCTGCGGGCAACCTCCGCGAGCGCAGAAATCTTGCGCCCCCAGGGTCCGCTCGCCTGGCCGTGGGAGAACACTACGTGGCGCGACGTGACCGACGAGTCCGGCATGCCGCAATAATAGCCTTAGCCGCGCATGATCGAGCTGGCGATTTCCCAGCGGTTAACCGAGACCGGCCGCACGCGGCTCACCCCGGCACGATGCGTCACCAGCCAGGTATCGAAGGCGCCGGGCTTACTGGTCGCGAAACCGAACAGCAGGTTGAAGCGGCCCTCGGCGAGAGTGAGCGGAGTGTTTACGCGCTCGTCGCAAACCACGAAGTGACTGTCTTCGGGTGTTGCCGCGGAGAAAGCCCCCTGGGCGGCGAGTTCGGCCAGAAACTGCTCCACCTGCGCACGGGCGCGCTGCCAGGCGTCCCGCGCGTTGTGCTCGAGCAGCACCCAGCGGGTGCCCTGCTCGACGCTGGCGGCGACAAACAGCGCGAGCCGCCGCGCCGACAGGTACTTCCAGTCCGCCGCCGTGCCACCGCCGGCCCCCAGGGTGCGCGGACTCACGCCGGTGCGCGAGCCGCCGCGCACCGCCAGCAGGGTATTGATGCCGGCGTGCGCCAGGCGCACTCGATCGGCATCCGCGACCGCCACCGCCGGGCGCAAACCGGGACGCAGCACCGCCTCCTCGGTCTCCGCCGCGGTCCACACCGGCCAGGTTTCGTCCGCGCGCGCGATCATGCCGGCCGCGGCGCCGCCCGAACCGAAGGTCTCGACGCGGCCGCGCAGACGGTCGAAGGCCTGCACGCGCGGGTAGTACATGACGGCGCTGTCGCTGCGGAACGGCCAGACGCGCATGGCATCGAGCGCCGCGCGGGCGCTGACCCAGGCGGCCGGGGGATCGACGACCAGCAGCGCCTGCCGCTCGCGGCAGATCCGCGCGGCTACCAGCAGCGTGGACAGGCCAACGTCGCGATCGCGCTCCAGGGGCGGAATACACAAGAAGTTAAAGCGCTC
>PMHN01000314.1:0-2173 GCA_003156695.1 Gammaproteobacteria bacterium | reverse complement strand
GCGTGCCGCGCACGCGCACCAGCTGCGACTTGAGCAGCACATCGCTCACGCAGCGCGCCGACTCGCGCGCTACCGATACGCGGCGATAGATTTCCTGGTCCTCCACCAGTTCCGAGCCGGCCGTGCGCACCCGCTGCACCACCAGGTTGAATCGGTCCGGCTCCGCGACGCTGATGCCGTCGTAGTCCACCGAGGCGCGCAGGTATTCGCGCGAACCGGGATTGACGGCGATGAGCTGCAGCGCCGCGCCGTAAGCCGGCAGGGTCAGAGTCGGCGGGCGGGCACCGTTGATGACGCGCACGATGCGCGCCTCGCGACCGCCGTTCTCGAAGAACTGCTCGACCGCATAGGAGAGCGTGGCGGGTTGCCACAAGCCACCGAAGTGGTGTTGGAATTCGGCGAAGCTGCGCACCGACAGCGGCTGATCGACCGGACCTTTGAGGGTGCGGCCGAGGAAGGCGGCGATTCCGGTCGGCACACGCGCGATCGCGTGATCCGTTCGGCTTTGTTGTGCGAGTTCTATGCCGGACGCGGGGCTATCGGCCACTCAAGCGCCTCGTTCGGGATCTAAGGCCCGCGCGACTCTAACACAGCGCGCCAGCGGCCGTCGCAACCGCAGCCGGCCAAAGTCGCGCNNCGAAGCGATTTCGGCCGATGAACTAGCGCCGCGGCTGCGTGCGCTGCACTGCGTCGGGTGCGGGTGCGGGTGCTTGCTCGGCGGCGCGCCGTGTTTGTTCCGCGTGCTCGCGCTCAGCCTCGTCGCGCTTGCGCGCGATCTCCGCGAGCATGAGCTGCAGCCACGCGGACAGCGTCTTCATGCGTGTTGTCAGCCGCCGTTCTTCGGTGCGGTGGTATCCGCGGGGGCCTTTTGGACGGTGCCGGTGCTGCTCGGGGTTGCGGCGGGCGCACCGGGAACCGGCGTGCCGGGCTGTATTTCGTTCAGGATCTGCCTGAAGGAGCTCTCGTCCATCGGCAGGTCGGTCGTACCGTCCCAGGTGGACCCCGGCGGCAGCGCGTTCTGCACCCGGGGCGCAGCCGCCAGCACCTGCTCGAGTCCCGTGCCGGCCGTGGTGACCGCCACCGGCACACCGCGCGGGTTGCGCGTGAGCCCGGAGACCGCGTCCCAGTCGATCTGCTGGTGTTGCATCTTCAGCTGCTGCTGCAGCGTGGTCGCGAGGGACCTGGAGAGCAGTTTGCGCGGCGCCTTGCGCCAGTCGCGGGTGTCGTCCTCGAGGACGTCGAAGGGCTGCATGTACAGCTGCCCGTCGTGCCAGCCGAACACGAACGGCTGGTTTACCACCCGCACCGCCGTCCCGATCGGCACCATATTATAGAATTGCTCGATGTCCTCGGGGTACAGGCGGATGCAGCCGTGGCTCGAGCGCAAGCCGACGCCTGCCGGCTTGTTGGTGCCGTGAATCAGGTAGCTCGGCCACTGAAGGTAGAAGGCGTACTTGCCGAGCGGGTTGTCGGGCCCGGGGCCGATCACCGCATCGAGCTCCTCGCCGTTCTCGTGATGCTCCTTGCGCACCGAAACCGGCACGGTCCAGGTGGGATCCTCCTGGCGGCGGACGATCTTGGTCACGCCCTCCGGAGTGCGCCAACCCACCTTGCCGATCCCGATCGGATGCGTGAAGACCACCGGGCGTTCGCCCTTTTTCAGCGGCGGAAAATAAAAAATGCGCATGGCCGCAATGTTTATGACGATACCGGTGCGCGGGGCGTTCGGCAGGATGAACTGCGACGGCACGATGATCTCGCGGCCGGCCCCGGGGAGCCACGGGTCCACCTTGGGATTGGCGCGCAGGATTTCCTCGTAGCCGACGTTGAAGCGCCGCGCGATGTCCGTGAGCGTATCGTCCTTGCTGGCCACGACGACCTGCACCACGCCGATCATGTCGTCGCCGGTAGCGAGCTCGAAGCGCTCCGTGACCACCGGCATCGGCAGCGGCGGCGGCTCGGGAGGCGGTGGTGGCGGTGGCGGCGGCGCCGCGTGCCGGAACTGGGTGAAGAGTGAACAGCCGGCGATACCGAGAACCACGACGGCCGCCAGCGCGGCGGCGAATCTGCGAGTCATCATAGGTGCGGAATTATGACTGATGTCGCGGCCCCGACGGCTGTCGGCGATCCGCTACAGGAGCACCGGCTGGTTCGGCAGCTCGTTGTCGCTGGC
>PMHN01000038.1 GCA_003156695.1 Gammaproteobacteria bacterium | reverse complement strand
CCATCGGCTTTGAGCTCATCGGCTGGTTCACGCCTACACAACACCTCCTCGACAGCATCAACCTGCTGCCGGGCAAGAAGACCTTCACGCTGTGGGAACTCCTCAAGGGCCTCGTGGCGGTGGTCGGCTTCGTGATCGTGAGCAGCCTGGTCGCGCGCGCGGTGGAACGGCGCGTCATGCGCCTGCACGGGCTCGCCCTGTCCACTCGCATCGGCATCTCGAAGTTCGCCTATTTCCTCCTGGTGAGCATCGGCATCCTGATCGGCATCAATACGGTCGGCATCGACCTGACCGCACTCGGCGTGCTCACCGGGGCAATCGGCCTCGGCCTCGGTTTTGGTCTGCAGGCGATCGCGAGCAACTTCGTCAGCGGCTTCGTGCTGCTCATGGACAAGTCCATCAAGCCAGGGGATGTCATCAGCTTCACCGGCCAGGTCGGCACCGGCGCCGGCAACTTCGGCTGGGTTCAGGAGCTGCGCGGCCGCTATGTGGTGGTGCGCGACCGTGACGGCGTGGACACCCTGGTCCCGAACCAGAATCTCATCACCAACCCGTTCATCAACTGGAGTTACTCGGATCAGCGCGTGCGCCTGAAGCTGCCGGTGATGGTGAGCTATGACGATGATCCGGAGATTGCGCTCCAGCTGCTGCTGGAGGCGGCCGAGAATCATCCGCGCATCCTGCGCGAGCCGCCGCCGGTGTCGCGTCTGATCAGCTTCGAGAACAACGGCATGCTGCTCGAGATCCGAATCTGGATCGCCGATCCTGTGAACGGCGTCAACAACATCCGCTCGGACGTCAATCGCGCCATCTGGCGCATTTTCCGCGCCCACGGCGTGCGCATCCCGGTGCCGCAGCAGGAGCTGCGCATGCTGGCGCCGCGCGAGCCCGGCCCGCACCCGGTCGCTTCGTTCACGGTCCCGCCCGCGAGCGATCAGGCCGCGGACTGAAGTCTTAAGGAGGCTTGGGATGCCGCTCGAGGTCGCTCCCGGACTTGCGATCCCGGACAGTGAAATCTCCGTGTCCTTCGTGCGCGCCTCCGGCCCCGGCGGACAAAACGTCAACAAGGTGTCCACCGCGGCGCAGCTGCGCTTCGATCTTCAGGGCAGCAGCGTGCTGACGCCCGGCGTCAAGGCGCGGCTGCGGGCTTTAAGCGGACGGCGGCTCATTGCCGACGGCACGATCCTCATCGTGGCGCGCAACCAGCGCACCCAGGAACACAACCGCCGCGACGCGGAGGAACGCCTGAGCGAGCTCATCCGCCGGGCGCTCATCCCGCCGAAGGCGCGCAAGGCCACCAGACCTACGCGCGCCTCACGCGAGCGGCGGCTCGAGCACAAGACGCATCAGGGCCGCACCAAGCGGCTGCGCACCACGCCGGGCCGGGACGACTGAAGCGCGGGGTCGGCGACGCGTGCTGCCGGGCGGCTAGCTTCGGTTTGGCGGATCAACCAGCGCCGGTCTGGGGGCGCGGTTCAGACCATCCGGATGCAGGAACCAGGCGGCCAGCGCCGGCAGCAGGATGATGGCCGCCAGCATGTTCACCAGGAACATGAAGGTGAGCATGATGCCGATGTCGGCCTGGAACTTCAGCGGCGAAAACACCCAGGTGGCCACGCCGATGGCGAGCGTAATGCCGGTGAAAATGATGCTCGCGCCCGTCACGCGCAGCGTGCGCTCGTAGGATTCGCGCACCGACAGTCCCTGGTGCAGGAACTCCTGCATGCGGCTGAAGAGATAAATGCCGTAGTCCACGCCGATGCCGGCGCCGAGCGCCACCATCGGCAGGGTGGAGACCTTCAGCCCGATGCCCAGCAGGTACATCACCGCGTACACCAGCACCGAAACCAGTGCCAGCGGCACCACCACCAGCAGCGTGCCCACGAGCGAGCGGAAGGTGATGAGGCACATGACGATCACGGCGCCGAAAACCCCGGCCAGGATCAGCATCTGCTTGGCTTCCACCGTTTCGTTAGTGGCCGCCATGACGCCGACGTTGCCGGCCGCGAGGCGTACCTCGGCGCCGGGCAGCGGGTTCGCCGCGCGCCAGGCCTTCACCGCCGTCACCACGCGCTCTATGGTCTCGGCACGATGGTCGGTGAGGAACATCAGCACCGGCACGACATCGCAGTTCTCATTCAGGAGGCCGGTGCTGGTCTCGATGTAGCGCGTGGACTGCGTAAGCTGCGTCTGTTCACGCGGAATGCTGCGCCACTTGAGGCTGCCCTCGTTCCAGCCGGCGATCGCCATCTTGGCGATGAATGGCAGCGTGATGACCTCCTGCACGCCCGGCACATTGCGCATGTGCCAGCCAAAACGGTCGATGCCGGTCATGAGGTCGTGGCTGACGCACACCGGGTCCTTTGACTCCACGATCGCGGTCAGCACGTCTACCCCAATGGAGAACTTCGAGGTGATGACGTCGTTGTCGCGGTTGTAGCGCGAATCCGCGCGCAACTCCGGCACCCCCGCCTGGGTGTCACCGATCGGTGTCTTGCGTCCGAGCCACCCACCAACTACCGCGAGCAGCACGCAGACGCCGATGATGGCGAGCGCCGGCCCGCGCCGCGTAACGCCGGAGAGGTGGCGCCACAGCGTCGCCAGCCGTGCCTGCCGCCGTTCCACGCGTTCGCGATAGCCGGCATCGAAGTACACGTAGGACACCATCACCGGCAGCAGCACCAGATCCGTGAGGATCACAACCGCGACTCCGATGGAGGCGGTGATTGCCAGCTCGCGAATGACCGGCACCGGGATGAGCAGGATGGTGACGAAGCCGACGAGGTCCGCCAGCAGCGCAATCACCGCCGGTGCCAGCAGCTGCCGGAACGTGCGCCGCGCGGCCTCCATGCTGTCGAGCCCGGCGAGCGCCGCGTCACTCACCGCGGTGATCTTCTGCACGCCGTGGCTGACACCGATGGCGAAGATCAGGAACGGCACCAGCAGGCCAATGGGATCGATCCCGTAGTGCAGCAGCACCAGCGCACCGAGCTGCCAGAGCACCGCGATTACCGAGCACAACACCGGCACGAAAGCGACCCGCCACGACTGACAGTAGATGCGCACCGCCAGCAGCGTCAGCACCAGGGTGATGATGGCGAACATCACCACTGAGCCGGCGCCATCGGCGATGTCCCCCATCACCATGGCAAAGCCGATCATGCGCACATCGACCCCGGAACGCGGGAACGCGGCGGCCTCGAGGCCACCGCTGGCGCGCGTCTGCACGTCAACGCCGTTGCCCGCCGGCGGGTGCTCGATCGCCTGCTGCACGCGTTTCTCGAGCTGGTGGGCGATCTGGATCGGATCGACGCGCTTGCCTTGCGCGTCCTGGTCGAGAACCGTCGCGCTCACCAGGGCGCCGGAGAAATCGTTGGCGACCAGGCGCCCGAGGATCCCGGCCTTGCGGATGTTGTCACGCACGCGTGCCAGGTTCTCGGGCGTCGGCGTGAAGTCAGCGGCCACCACGTTGCCCGCCTCGATGCCGTCCTCGACCACCTCGATGTAGCGCACGTTGGGCGTGAACAAGGACTGCACGCGGGTGCGGTCGATGCCATCCATGACCATGACCTCGTCGGTCGCCTTGCGCAGCGCCGCGAAAAACTCCGGCGTGAACATGTTGCCGTCGCGGGCAATCAGCGCGATCAGCACCCGGTTCGCGCCGCGGAAGTCCGCCACCTTCGGATCCAGGTAGGTGCGCATGTACTCGTGCTGCAGCGGCAGGGTCTTGTTGAAGGAGGTGTCGATCCGCAGGCCGCGGGCCGCGATCACCGCGAGCAGCAGCGTGCCCAGCGCGAACAACGCGAGAATCAGCGTACGGTGACCGAAGATGAGCCGCTCGAGGCGTCCGACCATCGCCGACGGGTTGCCGTTGGGATTGCCCGCGCCGGCCATCAGTGCGTAGCTCCCGCAGTGCCCGCTATCCGCCCGAGCGTGATGACTTTGGTGCCGTCGTCGCCGACCGCCGCAAGCTCGTCGTCGCCGACGCTCACCACCGCTGAAAGTCCCGTGTAGTCGCGCTGCTGCTGCAGCGTGAAGCTATGCCCGCCGTCGCGGCTCACGAGCAGCACTCCCGACAGGCCGGCCACGGCGATGCCGCCCGTGTCAAACCGCGCGGCGCCATCCAGCAGTTGCACCGTCCCGGTGTCGATCTTCTGCCAGCTCGCGCCAGCATCATCCGAGCGATACAGATTCCCGCGCAGGCCGAAGGCCAGCACGGCATCCGCCTCGAGCGGCAGCACGCCGAAGAATGAGCCGCGGTAAGGGGATGCAAGCGTCACCCAGCTGGCGCCGGCGTCATCCGAGCGGTACAGATGCCCGGCTTCCGCCGCGATGTAGAGGCGCGTCGGGGTTGCCGCGACAATGCGGTTCAGGTGGTAACCGCCGCCGGCGTTGTCTTCATCAGCCGCACTCGCTGCAACTGGTGCCGTGGACTTTGCGCTGCCGGCGACGCCCGCACGTGGCTGCGCAGAGCCCGGGGTGAACTTGCGCGCCGTCCAGGTAGCGCCGCCATCCTCGCTCGTCAGGTAGGTGCTGTAGGCGCCGATCCCGATCGCGTGGCCGCCGCCGCCGCACCAGACATCCAGCAGCGGCTGCTGCGCTTCGGGCGCGTAATGCGTTCGCTTCCAGGTGCGCCCGGCGTCCGCGGTCGCGAGAATGACTTCGTCGTGCCCGACCGCGAGCCCGTGCTGCGCATCGAAGAAACACACCCCGGTGAGGAGCGCCTGCGTCGGGACGAGATCGGCCTGTACCCAGCTCTTGCCCTTGTCATCCGAAAAGACGACGACCCCGCGGTCCCCGACCGCGACCAGCCGCTCACCGGCCGAGGCGAGTCCGATCAGAAGCGCGTGCGCCGCGAGGCGCACGTGTTCCGCATCACGGGGTTCCGCCACCTCCGCCGCCGGCGCGGACTGTGCCAGCGGCGCAGCCAGGAGCACCGCCAGCGCCAGCACGCTGCCCCCGAAGCGGCCCCCCGAGGCAACCGCACGGGCGCACGCCGTCGGGGCCTTCACGCCACCCTCTACCGGATACCCATCCGCTCCAGCACGCTCGGCTGATAGTTAGCCGGGGTGCGCTTGATGTTGAAGTTGTAGGACCTGGGTTCCTCGCTCTGCAGCCCGAGCGCCAGGTAGCGGCCGTTCGACAGATCCATGACCAGTTCGAGATCGGTCCACAGCGACGGCAGGTCGTAGTAGTTCATCGCGTGACCCTCCTGCACGCGGTAGAGCTGCCCGCGCGAGTCATAGCAGTCGACGGCGAGGATCTGCCAGGAGTCCTCGTCGACGTACAGCGTGCGGCGGCTGTAGATGTGGCTCTGACCGGGCTTGAGCGTGGAGTCCACCACCCACACGCGATGCAGCTCATAGCGTGCCAGATCCTGGTTGATGTGGTTTTTCTTGAGGATGTCGCTGTACTTATGACTCGGCTCCTGCAGTCGGTACGCGTTGTAGGGCACGTACATCTCGCGCTTGCCGACCAGCTTCCAGTTGTAGCGCTGCGGGCTGCCGTTGTACATGTCGAACTGGTCAGCGGTACGCAGGTTGTCGGCGTTGGTGCCCGGATTGTCGAACGCCACGTCCGGCGCGCGCCGTACGCGGCGCTGACCCGGGTTGTAGACCCACGCACGCCGCGCTTCCTTGGCCTGATCGATGGTCTCCTGCACCAGCAGCACCTCGCCCGCTAGCCGCGCCGGCGCGGTAGTCTCCTGCGTGAAGAACAGCAGGATGTTGTTGAGTGCCGCCTCAGTGATGCCCGGCTCGTAGTACTGGAAGTAGAACTCCTCCTTGAAGTTCACCAGTGTGTAGCCGCCGCCGGCGGTCACCGGCGCCTGACCGATCTGCAGCGACGCGGCGACACCTCGCCAGCGCGTGACATGATTCCAGTACACCTCGAGTCCGTTCTGCGGAATCGGAAACGGCGTGCCGTCGACCGCGCCGGTGAAGCCGTTGCCGTCCGGCACGAGCTTGGCGGTGGTGGCGATGCGCTTGGTAGCCTCGTAGACGCGCTCCGGGGATGCGCCGCTGCGATGCGTCGGATAGACAACCATCTTGTAGTCGGGGTAGGTCCTGAAGAGCGCCTTGTGGCCTTCGGTGAGCTTCGCGCCGTACTGCGCCAGGTTCGCCGCTGTGATGGTGAACAGTGGCCGGTCGCTCGCGTACGGGTCCGGGTAATGATCGCCCGGGTGGTAGTTCGGAAAGCCCGCGTCGGCCGCTGACTTCAGTCCCCCGGTCCAGGCCGGGATGCTGCCGTCGGCGTTGGCCGCCTTCTCTCCGCCCAGCGGCGTGAGATCCGCACCCAGGCGCGCGGCTTCCTGCGGGCTTACGGCTCCCCATGCTACGGACGCGAACAAGAGCCCTGCCGCGGCAACCTGGATCGTCTTCATTGCAGCCCCCTCAGAACGAGAACTTGATGCTGGCCGCGATGAAATCGCGGTCGTTGAGCAGGTTGTACTGACCGGCTCCGCCGTAGCGCGTGTAGGTAAGGTCCAGATCCCAGGTCTTTTGCAGATCCGCCTGGACGCCCAGGCTCGTCGCGTGCCGGCCCTGGATGAAGTTGCCACCGGGGCCTGGCGACACGCCCTTCACATCCTGGGACCAGTTGATGTGCGGCAGGATGTCCCACGCGCTGACAAGATTCGGATACTCAAGGCGCCCCGCGATCACGTAGCCCCAGGAGAATTTGTCCGGGAATGCCGAGCCGGGTTCCACGCACTGGCCGAGCGGATTTGTCGCGGCGGTGCCCGGTACGCACTGGCCGTTAACCGCTGGAAATTGCGGATAGCCACCGAGATTCGGGTTGCCGCTGAGGTTGGTACCGGGACCGTCGTAGCGCAGGCCGAGGCCCTCCGGT
>PMHN01000043.1 GCA_003156695.1 Gammaproteobacteria bacterium | reverse complement strand
TCGAGCATGCCCCACACCGGGAAATTGAAAGCGTTGATGTGTACCGCGGCGCCCTCGAGCGGCACGCAGATATGTTGGCCCACGAAGGTCCCGGCCTTAGACAGGGCTTCAAGCCCGCCATCCACATACACCCGGCTGTTGGGAAGCTCGCGCGTGCCTTTGCTCGCGTACACAAACAGTGTCGCGATGCCGCCGTCGATATCAATCCAGGAATCACCCTTGGTCGCGCCTGTCGCGTACGACAACTGGTAGAGCTCGTCCTTGTGTTCTCCGAGCAGCTTCGCCACGGCCTTCAGCAACCCGGCGCGCTCGTGAAAGGTCAGGCGACGCAGGTTGGGACCGCCCACGTCCCGGGCGTGCGCGAGCATGGCGCCTGTATCAAGGCCGTCGGCAGTAGCGTTCGCGACCACCATCCCGGTCGTCGCATCGCGCAGCGCCAGGCCCTCGCCGGTACCGCTGAACCACTTTCCGGCCACGAAACTCTGCAATTGCACGCGCCTGGCTCCTTAACTCGTCCGGGTTGAAGAGTCTACTATTACCTGTGTCCGAACGGATCCGCCAAACGCCATGGCGAAGTCGCAGCATCCCGCGCGCATCGACTCCACGCGGTTCCCAGTGGATTTAATGTTCCGGTTCTCCCGCGCCGCGACTGAGGCACTGAACCGGACGCGCTTTGCGACCGGTTCCCAGAAGCACCGCAACCCGAGGTTGCCACCGACCGTCTTGGTCATTCGTGACAGACCGGTCTCGGAGTAGCAGAATCGAGCTCTCGGGGGGCTGTATTTCAATTGATAGCGTAGCTATGCAACTTCGCTGCCGTATCTTTGTGGGAGCAACGAGACGGCGGCGCATCGACCGGCATTCCCTCGCGGTGTCGATATTAGGGTGCTTGATTGTGGTTGGTCTACCGGTCAGGTCAGCGGCAGAACCACAATCAGTGACGCAGGCCCTCGCAGTGCCTGATAAGGCAATCGAGCAGCGCGTGCTTGAGGCTGTCCATGAATTGTATGGGGGGACGTCGGAAGTGCGCGACTACGCGCCCCTTACTGAACCCTTCAAGGCCGCGTCCCGATGGGCGCTGGTAGCGACAAAGGAAACCGATCTCCAAGATCAAGTGATTGTTGATCCTAATCCGGTCACGATCTGCTTCGTCCATAATGACGCCCCAAATTGCTCTGAGAAAATGCTATTTCCAATATCAGACGGGATCGCTGACGATCGGGGAAGGCTGTTTCACAATTTTCTAGAGGCTCGGATTGTCTACGCTACCGCGGACCGCACTTCGCCTCTACTGTTGCTCAAGGCGTGTAGCTGGGCCGGGGGAAATGGCAACTGCGGCATATATACTTTCTTGTTCGCGTACGACCGTGCGCGCGATCAATTCCATCTGGTATTTCATGACATCGTTCCGCGCAATAACAATGGGACGACGCGATTCGTTGAGACCGGACCATTGTTGGGAGACGTCGTTTCGGCGACAAACACCAACAACGCACCCTATGGCTACTTCGTGAGCGTCTATCGTCGTGATACGGCGGGCCGCTATGCTCAGATACTGCGCTATCGCAGTAAGACTCACTACAACGATGGCAACCGTCTTTCAGCGGTGGACTCGGATATGCCCGAGATTCTTCTCCGGCTAGGTTTATGGAAGTCGGGCGACCCCCTTCCTATCCCCTTCGTAAGGCCTGACAACTGCACAAAACTTTCGCTAATCAAGGGGGAGGAGTGGTGCCGCAATCCGCAAGCTCATGAGCCCGCCGCCGGCCAAGCGCCGTAGCATCGGCTTCACCGCCGATCTGGAGGAGCAGTAACCAGGTCCACAACCTGCCCGTCAATGCGGTACGAGCGTCCGCGAAACAGCGCGATGCGCTCGCCGCGCTGGTTGGTCACGACAATCTCGTAAAGGCCATTGCGCCGCGTACGCCATAGCTCAGAGGCCTCAGCGGTCAGCTCATCGCCCTCGCGGGCCGCGGCCAGAAAATCAATCGCAGCAGCGGCGGCCACCGTGCTGTCGTTGTACGAGTTGCAGGCAAACGCGAAGGCACTGTCCCCGAGCGCGAACACGAGTCCCCCATGGCAGATCGCATGGCCGTTAACCATGTCAGGGCGCACGAGCATGAGGACCCGCGCCCACCCCGGCCGCACGCCGGTGATGCGCATACCGAGCGCCTGCGAGGCGCGGTCGCCCGCGAACAAGGCGGAAGTCGCGCGCTCCGCCGTGCGCTGTGCGTCAGCAGTCACATCGGGCGCGTCGTTCATGCGTGCATTTCACTCCTGGTTGCGCGTCATCCACGGCTGCGTATCATCGCCCGGTGAAGTTCGGAGCGCGCTTGGCGCCAAACGCGGCGACGCCTTCCGCATAGTCTGCCGTGCGGCCAAGTTCCCCCTGGTAGTCGCGCTCGACGTCGAGCTGCTGTGCGAGTGAGCGGCCCCAGCCTTCGTAGATGGCCTGCTTGGTGCGCGCGAGTCCCCGCGTGGGCGCTGCGGCGAACTGTTGCGCGAGCGTCTCGACCACGCCCGCGAGCTCGCCATCCTCCACGCAGCGCCAGATGAGCCCCCACGATGCCGCCTGTTCGGCTGACAGCTTGTCCCCCAGCAGCGTGAGTCCCAGCGCACGCGTAGTGCCCACGAGACGCGGCAGAAACCAGGTCCCGCCGGAGTCGGGCACCAGGCCCAGTTTCGAGAACGCCTGCACGAAGCTCGCCGAGCGCGCGGCGACCACCAGATCACAGGCGAGTGCAATGTTTGCTCCAGCGCCTGCCGCCACGCCGTTGACCGCGGCAATTACCGGCATGGGCAGTCCTCGCAGCGCGAGCACCAGCGGTTTGTAGTACTTCTCGATCGAGTCGGCGAGATCAGGAGCCGCGCTCCCAGGAGCGACCGCGCGATCGTTCAAGTCCTGGCCGGCGCAAAAGCCGCGGCCCGCGCCACCAATCACCAGCACGCGTGCCCCGCTGCCCGGGGTTGCGGCGAGCGCCGCGCGCACTTCTGCATGCATCAGGGTGTTGAAACTGTTCAGCCGCTCTGGCCGGTTGAGCGTGAGGCGGGCGATGCCGTCCTTAACGTCAAATACAATGCACTCGTAGCTCACGTTGAATGCTCCCGCGCGCGGCTATTTTTCGTCGTAGTCGAGCTCGAGGGTCGGCGTTTTGACGCGCGACTGGCAGGCAAGCACGTATCCCTGCGCGACTTCCCAGTCCTCGAGTGCATAGTTCTGCGCCATCTCCACCTCACCGCTCACCACCTTGGTGCGGCAGGTCGAACACACACCCGCCCGACATGAGAACGGTAGCTCGATACCGGCGCGCGCTGCCGCGTCGAGCACGGTCTCATCGTTCATTTTCATTGCAAACGTACGCCGGCGGCCGTCCATGAGTATGGTCACTTCCGCGCCATCGGCGGCGCTTTCCGCGGCTNNGGCGCCACACTAGCCGCGCCGGCGGACTCAACGGCGGTGGTCACGGTGAAATGCTCGGCGTGTACGCGCGTGCCCTCGACCCCGAGCTCGCGCAGCGCCCTCGACACCTGCTCGATCATGTCGCCCGGACCGCAGACGAAATACTCCGACACGTGTTGCGGTGAAAAAAGCGTCGCCGCGAGCTGCCGCACACGCGGCGCGTCAATCCTGCCGTTATAGAGCTCGGCCTCCTGTGGTTCGCGGCTCATGACGAAATGCAGCGACAGCCGCTCGACGTAGCGGTCCTTGAGCGACAACAGCTCCTCGAGGCACATGGCGCGTGCCGTGCCGGTATTGCCATAGAAAAGAATGACACGCGTGTTCTCCCGGGCCAGGAGCGCGCGCATGATGGACAGCACCGGCGTGACGCCGCAGCCGGCGGCGAATGCCACGAAAGTCCCGCCGTCCTTGGCGCGGCGGGGCGTGAAGCTGCCGTTCGGCGGCAGCACCTCGACGCGCTCACCGGCGCGCAGTACTTCCGCGAGATAGCGCGACATTTTCCCGTCCGCGTGCACACGCGGCACGATACGCAGCGGCCATTCTCCGGGTGCGTTGACGAGCGAATAGGTTCGCCGGGTGTCTTCACCGTCAACGGCCAGCCGCACCACCACGTGCTGGCCGGCGCTGCCGCGATATTCCGCCTGCAGCTCCAGTGGCACTGCAAGCGCGATGCTCACCGAATCCTCGGCGTCCGGGGACACCTGTACCACGGTGAGCTCGTGAAACTTCAGCATCTTAAAGGCACTTGAAGTAGTCGAACGGCTCCCGGCACGCGCTGCATTGGTAGTGAGCCTTGCAGGGCGTGGAACCGAATTCGCTGACGCGCGCGGTCGCGCGGCTCCCGCAGCGCGGACACGTCACCACGGTCGCACGCCACAGTTGTTTCGGACTCGACACCGCCCCTTCCGGAGGCGCAATGCCGAAGGCCGCAAGCTTGCGGTGCGCCTCGGGCGTCAGCCAATCGCTCGTCCACGGCGGCGACAGCACTTCCTCGATCGCGGCTTGGGCGTGGCCGTGCTTCTCCAGCGCGTTGCGCACGCTGCTGCGGATCACCTCGGTTGCAGGACATCCCGAGTAGGTCGGCGTGAGTCCGATACTCAGCCGCCCGTCGGCCCCGTGCCGCACGTGACGCACGATCCCCAAGTCCACGATGGAGAGCACCGGAATTTCCGGATCCGGCACCTGCGCCAGAAGCTCCCACACGGCGCGCTCACGCGCCGCGGTGGCCTGGTCTGCGATAAGCGCCGCCATTGGCAAGCCCCGCGCCCTACCAGCGCGCGCCCGGGTAGGTGCGCTGCAGGTGCTGCATTTCCGCGAGCACGTAGCCTAAGTGTTCGGTGTGCACGCCGCGCTTCCCATGCCAGGGATACGGCTGCGCGGCCGGGCGTTTCAGGGTGGCCGCGCGCAGGTCCTCGTCCATGTGTGCGCTCCAGCGTACCTCCGCCGTGCTCAGGGACGGCGCGATACCGGCGGACGCCATGCGCTCGTCCACCTCGTCGGGCGCGAACAATTCGCTCGTGAAGCGCCACAGCTGATCGACGGCGCGCTGCACGCGTTCGTGACTTTCCGCGGTGCCGTCCCCGAGACGCACCAGCCAGCCGCTGCTGAAGCGATAGTGGTAGCGCGTTTCTTTCAGCGCCTTGGCCGCAATGGCCGCGAGGCGGCTGTCTGTGGACTCCTGCAGCCCGGCGTAGATCTCCAGCTGCCAGGCATCGAGGAGCCACTGCCGGACGATGGTGCAGCCGAAGTCACCGTTGGGCTGCTCGGCCAGCGCCAGGTTGAAAAACTCCGGCGCATCGCGCAGGTATGCCAGTGCATCCTCGTCGCGCTCCCGGCCCTCGATCTCTCCGGCGTAGGTCAGCAGCAGCCGCGCCTGCCCGATGAGATCAAGCGCGAGATTGGCAAGCCCCAGATCCTCCTCCAGCGTCGGCGCGTGCCCCACCCACTCCCCGAGGCGTTGCCCGAGCACGAGGCTCGTGTCGCCGAGTCGCAGCACGTAACGCAACAGCGCCTCATTCAGGGCGCGATCGGCTCTGGCCGCGGTTGCCACCGCCGGGCTCACAGGTTCTTTACCTCTTCGGGTATGACGTAGAACGTCGGATGCCGATAGACCTTATCGCGCGCCGGTTCGAACAGCGCATCGGCCTCTTCGGGGTCGGAGGCGATGACATCCGCCGAGCGCACCACCCAGATACTCACGCCCTCCTGGCGGCGCGTGTACACATCGCGGGCATGCTCGACGGCCATGCGCGCATCGGCGGCGTGCAGACTCCCGACGTGTTTGTGCTCGAGCCCCGCGCGCGAGCGGATGAAGACCTCAAACAACGGCCACTCGGCAGCCACTGGTGTTTTGCCTGCGTCACTCATGCGCGCCTCGCTATGCAGCCTGGGTCGTGCGCGCAGCTGACTTTGCGGCGTGGGCACTGGCCGCCTCGCGGACCCAGCGGCCCGCCTCCCAGGCCGTGCGTCGTGCCTGCAGTCGCTCGCGGTTGCAAGGGCCGTTGCCCTTGAGCACGGCGTTGAATTCACTCCAGTCGATCGGGCCGCCGATGTAGTGCTGGGTGGCTTCATCCCAGCGTAACTGCGCATCGGGAATGGTGAGCCCGAGAAAATGCGCCTGCGGCACCGTCACGTCGATGAACTTCTGGCGCAGTTCGTCGTTGCTGAAACGCTTGATCTTCCAGCGCATGGACTGCGCCGTGTGCTTGGACTCCCCGTCACTCGGGCCAAACATCATGATGGACGGCCACCACCAGCGATTGAGCGCCTCCTGCGCCATCAGGCGTTGCGCCGGTGTGCCCTGCGCGAGCGTCAGCATGATCTCGAAGCCCTGACGCTGGTGAAAGCTCTCTTCCTTGCAGATGCGCACCATCGCGCGCGCGTACGGCCCGTACGAGCAACGGCAGATGGGAATCTGGTTCATGATCGCAGCTCCATCGACCAGCCAGCCGATGGCGCCAACGTCCGCCCAGGTAAGCGTCGGGTAGTTGAAAATGCTCGAATACTTGGCGACCCCCGAGAGCAGCTGCTCGAACAGCTGGTCGCGGGTGACGCCCAGGGTTTCGGCCGCGCTGTACAGATACATGCCGTGACCGCCCTCGTCCTGCACCTTGGCGATCAGCACTGCCTTCCTGCGCAGGCTCGGCGCGCGGGTGATCCAGTTGCCCTCGGGCAGCATGCCGACGATTTCCGAGTGCGCGTGCTGGGAGATCTGGCGGATGAGCGTCTGGCGGTAAGCGTCCGGCATCCAGTCCTTGGGTTCGATTTTTTCGTCCGCGTCCACCCGGCTCTGGAAACGCAGCGCATGGGCGGCAGACTCGCCCGCGGCCGCGGCCACCGGCTCTTTTCCATGCGTATCAAGCGCCTGCGTATACATCGTGTCTCCTTGCAGGCAAGCCTAGCAGCTTCGCCGGCATGCCGCTGCTACTGACCGGTGCGCCGGTCAACCACGCGCCGTGCCTTGCCGAGGGAGCGCTCGATGCAGCCCGGATCCCCCACCGACACGCGCGCGGAAATGCCAATGCTCGCCTTGATGCGGCCCTGCAGGTCCTGTTGCATGCGCGTGCGCGCGGACGTATCCCCCGCCACATCGGGCAGACACTCGACCAGCACGGCGAGCTGATCCAGGTGCGCCTCGCGCGTGAGCTCGAGCTGATAGTGGGCTGCGAGTCCCGGGATCTTGAGCAGCAGCTCCTCGATCTGGCTCGGAAACACGTTGACGCCGCGGATGATCAACATGTCATCCGAGCGCCCGGTGATGCGTTCCATGCGACGCATGGAACGCGCCGTGGGCGGCAGCAGCGCGGTCAGGTCGCGCGTGCGGTAGCGGATGACGGGCAGCGCTTCCTTTGTCAGCGATGTCAGCACGAGTTCCCCGTGCGACCCGTCGGGCAACACCGTGCCGGTGGCCGCATCGACAATCTCCGGGTAAAAGTGATCCTCCCAGATCACCGGTCCATCCTGGGTCTCCAGGCATTCGCTCGCGACTCCCGGTCCCATCACCTCCGACAGACCGTAGATGTCCACCGCGCTAAGTCCCGCGCGCTGCTCGATCTCGCTGCGCATCGCATCCGTCCACGGCTCAGCACCGAATACTCCGATGCGCAGCGAGCTGTCCGCGGCGTCCAGTCCCTGGCGCGCGAATTCCTCCACGATCGCCAGCATGTAGGACGGGGTGACCATGATGATGTCCGGCCGCAAATCCCCGATCAGCTGCACCTGCCGGCTGGTCTGGCCTGCGGACATCGGCACCACCGTGCAACCCAGGCGCTCGGCGCCGTAGTGGGCCCCCAACCCGCCGGTAAAGAGCCCGTAACCGTAGGCAACGTGCACCATGTCCCNNGGCGGCCCGCAGGGATCTCGCCACGAGCCCCGCCCAGATCTCGATGTCGCGGCGCGTGTAGGCCACCACGGTCGGTTTACCGGTGGTGCCGCTCGAGGCGTGCACGCGGATGAGTTCCCGCCGCGGCACGGCGAGCAGGCCGAAGGGGTAGTTCTCGCGCAGATCCGCCTTGGTCGTGAAGGGAAACTGCGCGAGGTTCGCGAGGCTCTTCAGGTCGTCGGGGTGAACTCCCTGCGCCTCGCATTTACGCCGATAGGGCGCGACCTGCTCGTAAGTGTGGCGCACCGACCATTGCAG
>PMHN01000059.1 GCA_003156695.1 Gammaproteobacteria bacterium | reverse complement strand
CATTGATCTGGTACAACATCGCGGTCGTAGAATCCAAGAAGGGGGATTCGAAGGCAGCGCTGGAACACCTTCACAAGGCGACAAGTCTTGGCTTGCCCTCGAGCCAACAGGAGGACGTGGATAAGCTCGAGGCAAAACTAACATATGACCTGAAAAAAAAGACGCTGTCTGAGAAGCAACCTGGAACTCCCGCTGTCCCAAAAACTACTGCTGGGGCGAGGGAGTCATCTATGCGTGCGTTGAATACAGGCATTAATGAAATTGGTGCAATAACTGCTGATTATCAACCGATCGGGTTCATACTTGAGACCTCGACGGGGAAACTGTGGTGGAGAAGCCTGACGAAGTCTGGATGCGAGGGCGGACGAGTTGCGATATGGATGTCGGGAGCGAGGTTAACCGAACTGGATCCAAATTCCGTCGCGGAAGGTGTGGATAATGACGGACACAAGGCGCTTGGCTTTGCTTGCAAGAGTGGTGCTACTTGTGTGGAGAATTGGGCAAGTCCGATATGTTGGTCACTGGAAATTATGGGCATGACTGCCAAACCTCCCAACGTGCAGGAAGTGATCAATAAAGACTTTGTTTACACTGGGAGTCAGGGAGACGTCAAGACAACCTTTAGGTTTATGGGTAGGCAAGACGCGCTCGCGATCGACACAACCGGAGATCCGGACGGTACGCAGAGAGCCATCAATCTTCTGAAGCACCTCATAACAAGCGAGCAGAGCAGATAACCCACCGAGTCGAATCCCGCGTTGGCAGCGCAGCGCAACAGGGTCGAGCTGCCAGTACACATAAGAGCGTGGAATACCTGCGTGGCAGTTCGACTCTTTTTTCTGTTCCATAACGCCTCCCCATCGGCGCCAATCACGTTTGCTCAATCTAATAAGCAACTTCCGGTTGAGGTGCTTTCGCATTGGTTGTGAAGGGGCGAACGAGGGGAATTCTGTATTTGGGTGATTCGCGTGAACGACTTTACTTCTGCATCGAATCGCGAACTGCTCAAGCTGTACACGGAGCTGATGTCGGAGCTGCGTTCTCGCGGAATCGTGCGAACCTCAAACGGCCCTGACGCAGACGTTGCGGAAGGACTTGTCGCGAAGGCGTTGTCGCTGACCTTGAACACTGCGTCCACGGCGGGCTACGATGGCATTGATCCTCATGGCCGTAAGATTGAGGTGAAGTGTCGGCGCCTGACCCGCCAAAATAACTCACGTCAACTGAGTGCGATCCGCAACCTCGAGAGCGCACATTTCGAGTTCCTTGCCGGCGTGTTGTTCAACGAGGATTTCTTGGTAATGAAAGCTGCGTTGATCCCATTTCACGTCGTCAAGGATCACGCTGTGTTCGTAAAGCATACGAACGGCTGGAAGTTCGTGCTTCGCGACAGTATTTGGACGCTGCCTGGGGTGGAGGACATCACGGAGCGGCTGCAGCAGGTAGAGCTTTCGTCGCTCACCTGCGGTTATTTGGATTCCGATCTGGTCTACCGGTGGATCGGCATCAACGCCTACCGAAAGTCGACCGGTCGGGTACCTGCGGAGTGGTAAATGACTGATTTTCGTGCGAGAAAGTGCCTCAGCGCCGACTATCACCAGCAGTACCTGGCGAAGAATCCGGATGGCTACTGCGGGATCGGCGGCTGCGGGGTCGCCTTTGAACCTGCGGAGTTACAAGTGAGTAAGACGGCCTAAGCGCAGGGTTCACCTCGTTTTTTTCTCACGGCAATCGATGAGCGTGTGACGACTGGCAACGCTGATCGTGGACGATTATGTAACGTGCGCAGCGCCGGGTAGGTGAATCCTCGCGGCGCGTTTTGGTCATGCGGATGTGCTTCGCCGCTGACTAGCGCTCTTCAGTTACAGGCGTATGACGCTACAAGCTGATGCTGCCGCTGCCGCGTACCAGAACCACCCCCGGGAACATTCACGGCACGGTATTGGACGCTGCGGGCGTCAGGTGTACTCTCGCAACAAACCAAAGAGAGCATTAAGCCGGCTCAAGCGATCAAAAGAAGCGGCGAAGGCTTACACCTAACACCAGGGAGAGTACTCATGAGACCCCGTACGTCCGTGTCTGCGTCGATACGATCTGGGTTGCGGCATGCGCTGGCCTTTGGCCTGCAAGCCGTGACGGCGCTGTTTGCTTTGTGCGCTTTCGCTGCCGTGGCAAACGCAGCCGGCTCCTCGGTGGCCGCGCTGCGCCTCACGCAGGCAGTCGATGAAGCGAATCTGGTCTCAACCGGGAGCACTCCGCGGTTTGCGCTTTCCAAATATGACCAGGGAGCAGTGCCCGACAGCTTGCCCATCGCGCACATGTTTCTGCAACTGCAGCGCGCACCCGAGCAGGAGCAGGCGCTCGAAAGCCTGATTAAAGAATTACAGGATCCGCACTCGAGCAACTATCACAAGTGGCTCTCCGCGGATGGGCTGGGCCAGCGGTTCGGTCCAGCCTCGGCCGATATCGCTACCGTCGTCCAATGGCTCAGCTCGCACGGGCTGCAGGTCAACCAGGTTCACAAGAGTGGCCTGACGATCGATGTATCGGGCACGGCAGGACAGGTGCGCGACACATTTCACACCGAAATCCATCGCTACAACATCAACGGTAAAGAGCATATCGCCAATGCGAGCGATCCGAAGATTCCGGCTGCGCTTGCAGCGGTGGTAACCGGCGTGACTTCGCTGAATGATTTCATGCCGAAGCCGCAGTTGGTCAAAGCCAAGCGGGACTTCACTTTCAACTGCACCACTGGATGCGGTGGATTCGACGGCCTCGTGCAATACGACGAGGCTCCGCCCGACTTTGCCACCATCTATAACGTCAACCCGCTCTATAAAGCCGGGATTACCGGCAAAGGCCAGACCGTCGTTGTCCTCGAGGATACCGACATCCTGTCGAAGGACGTCAGGACGTTCCGCACGGCGTTTGGCCTCTATCCCAAATACTCGGGCACTTTCGACCAGATTCATCCGGGGGGAACCGCAGAGGGATGCAGTGACCCGGGGGTCGTTGTAAACGGGGCGGAGGGGGAAGCGGCTATCGATGCGGAATGGGCTGGCGCCGTAGCACCTGATGCGACGGTCAAGCTCGCCTCCTGCGCCGATACCAACGTTCAATTCGGTGCTTTCATTGCTGCCATAAACCTGCTGGATGAGGCCCCTCCGGGGTCCATGAGCCTGAGTTACGGGTCGTGCGAAGCTGACATCGGACCCGGACCTAACGGTAACGGCTTCATCAATAGTCTTTGGCAACAGGCGGCCAGTGAGGGCGTAGCGGTGTTCGTTTCTGCCGGTGACGGTGCTGCCGCAGCTTGCGATGATTTTGACACGGCCCTCTACGCGGTCTCCGGCATTGCGGCGAATGGTCTTGGTTCCACCCCTTACAACGTCTCTACCGGCGGGACAGATTTCCTGGACACATTTGAGGGCACCAACAGCACCTATTGGAACGCGACCAACAGTAAGAGCGGAGGGTCCGCCTTGTCCTACGTTCCGGAGATGCCCTGGGACGACTCATGCGCGAGCAGCATACTGGCAACCAACTTCGGGTACCCCGGGGTAACGGGCGGCGTGTCGTTCTGCAACACCACCACCGGCGCGAACTTTCTGAACATCGTGGGTGGCGGCGGTGCTCCGAGCTTCGTGTATCCCAAGCCCTACTGGCAGGTTGACGTACCCGGCAATCCGAACGATGGCAGCCGCGATCTGCCGGATGTTTCCCTGTTCGCCTCGAATGCGTTCTGGTTCCACGCGATCCTCTTCTGCATGTCCGACCCGACCAATGGAGGAACCACCTGCGACTACTCAGTACCTGCAGATGCATTTAACAACAGCGCCGGCGGTACCTCGTTCACCGCTCCGCAGTACGCCAGCATCCAGGCGCTGATCAATCAGAAGGCCGGCGGCCCTCAGGGCAATCCGGCGCCGATCTTTNNGGCCAGAGCCGAGTTCCGCTCGGACAGCAAACTGAGCAGCTGCAATGCGTCCAAAGGCAATCAGGTCTCTAGTACCTGCATTTTTCATGACGTAACTGCCGGCAACAACAATGTGCCGTGCTATGGCACCAACGATTGCTTCGATCCACTAGGAGGAGCGGGCTACGGCGTACTGTCCACCTCCGATAAGCATCTGCGGGTGGCCTATCCGACGCAGTCAGGCTGGGATTTCGCGACCGGCTTAGGCAGCGTGAACGTGACGAACCTGGTGAAGAGCTGGCCGTAGNNCGGCATCAAGCGGATGCCGATGACGCGCCTGGGGGTTGGGGGGGTGCGAGACGCCGGGTCATTAGAAGTCTGTCTTCCCGAAGCGCGCAAGTCCCTGATTGATCCCGGGCGGATCAAGAACCGTGAGGTCAAGATCGATCGGCGTGCCTATCCACTGACCGAGACGTGTGTGATCCGCCAGGTCATCGTGCGTTAACGGATGTACGAGTGCCGTTAACCCGACTTCGCGGATGACGCCCTTGATCGTCTCCACGAGTTCGGCGGTGAAGTGAACCTCGAACTGCGGTACCGGGTGCGGGCCCACCTTATGATCGCGCAGTTCTCCGATGAACAGCAGTTGCGGCGTTTCGCCGGACTCCTTCAGCCTGATCAAACGTTCGCGGAAGCCTTGCGTGCGGCCGCGGTCACCGGGCGCATAGTAAATATGCGCGTGCCAGGGAGCGTTGCTGTCATCCATTGTGCGTGCCGTTCCGTGGGGCACCTTAGTTCTCCACCACGGGCAGCGCGATGTAGGAAGCTTCCCTGGCCGAGTGATACACGCGCTGCGTCGCTTTACGGTAGTCCTCGGGCTTGGCCAGGAAGATGTTGGGCACGAAGGTCTGCGGATTGCGGTCGTACAGCGGGAACCAGCTCGACTGCACCTGCACCATCAGGCGGTGGCCCGGCAGGAAAACGTGATTGTTCGGCGGTAGGTTGAATTCATAGGCGAGCGGCGTGTTGGCTTTGATAGGCCTGGCAACTACGAAGCCCTCCCGGTAACGCCCACGCAGAATGTCCATGCCCACCGCAAGCTCGTAGCCGCCCATCTCCGGTTGCGCGTACACCTCGTCGGGATACACGTCGATGAGTTTCACCACCCAGTCGCTGTCCGTGCCGCTGGTGGAAGCCACCAGATGCACGACCGGCTGGCCACTGATCAGCAGTGGCTTGCTGAGCACCGCCGAGGTGAAGGTGATGACGTCGGTGCGGCCCGCGGCTTCCCGCTGGTCATCCGTCAGCCACTGTGCCCAGGTCTGCCCTGGCGCGTAGCCCATCTGCTGAATCGGACGTGCACGGAAGGGCACGGGGCGCGCGGGATCCGAGACGTATTCCGTAAACGCCTCCCCGCCGGCCGGCACCTCGAACCCGAGCTTGTTGCCCGGCTGCAGGTACAGCGCTTTGGTGGCGTGAGTACAGCCGCTCTCGCAGCTCACCGGCCAACGCTCGAAGCGCCGCCACTCATTGGTGCCGGTCTCAAACGCCGTCACCGGGGCCACGTCCGCCGCGGGCGCGCCGTCCTTCAGATATTGCGCCAGGAATGGCCGCAGTACGTGCTCGCGGAACCAGCGCGAGGTGTCGCTGCCGAAGCGCAGGTTCCCCAGGCTGCTACCCTCATCGATGGCCTGACCGTGGTACCACGGCCCCAGCGCCAGCTTCACCATGTTGCCGTTCACGTCCTTGGGCTTGATTGCTTTGTACACAGCGATGGCGCCGTAGATGTCCTCGGCATCCCACAGACTGTGAACCAGCATCACCGGAACCTTGAGCGGCTGTGTGGCAAGGAGCTTGTCCACGGCCTGGTCGCTCCAGAAGGCATCGTAGCCCGGATGCGCCACGATCCTGTTCCAGAAACCGATCTGCTGCATGCCGTGGCTGCGCCCCAGCTCGCCGGCCGAGCTCGCCTGCAGAAACAGGTCGTAGTCGTCGTGATAGCTCTGCCACCACTTGATGCTGTTGTCGCGGCTCGCCTCCTGCTCGTAGATGTACGACATGTTCTGTTGGCGGAAGGCGCCGGAATGAAACCAGTCATCGCCCATCCAGCCGTCCACCATCGGGTTCATGGGCACGGAGACTTTCAGCGCCGGGTGTGGATTGACGAGGGCCATCAAGGGCTCGAAGCCGTCATAGGAAATGCCCAGCGTGCCCACCTTGCCGTTGCTCTCCGGCACGTTCTTCACCAGCCAATCGATGGTGTCATAGGTGTCGGTGGCATCGTCCACAGGCGTCGGGTTCTGCGGGCCGTGCACCGGGCGATTCATCACGTAGTCGCCCTCCGAGTCGTACTTGCCGCGCACGTCCTGCATTACGCGGATGTAGCCGTCCTCGAGGATTACGTCCGTGGCGTTGTCATAGCCTTCCAGCATGGGGCCAAGGTGCCCGCTGTGCGTATGGCTGATGAGTGTCTTGGCCTCGTAGGGGGTGCGCGTGAGCAGCATGCCGACATGTGATGCGCCTTTGGGCACCAGGATGATGGTGTGGAGCTTCACACCATCGCGCATGGGGATCATGACGTCGCGAAGCTCGTAATCCCAGCTGCCGGAAGCGGGAGTGAACTTGTCCGGAGTCTCGCTCGGGTACTGCGGATACAGTGGCCTGGGGGCGTCTTCGGCGCCCAGGCCATTGCTGACGGTGAGCAACAGCGCGGCCAGGGCAGTTGTCAGGGCGGTCTTCATGGCATCCCCAGATGTTGTTTTCATACAGCCAGCGACCTAACGGGGCACCGGCTGAAGCTTCCTGGCGCCCGTGGGGGCTGGGTACTGCGCCGCATTGAGCTGCATTGCCAGGAAGGTGTAGTAACCGACGATTCCGGTCAGGTCGACAACTCCCTTGGCCCCGAAGCGCGACTTGGCGCGTTCGAATGTCGCATCGGAAACCTGCTTGTTTCTAAGCAGTTCGCGGCTGTAGTCGAACACGATCTGTTCATCAGGGCTCATCGCGATCGGGCGCCGGCCCGCCGCGATGGCGTCGGCGAGCTCCTGCCTAATACCTGCCTTCAGCGCGATCGGGTAATGCACCGACCATTCGTAGTCCTGCGTCCATTCGCGGGCCGTGAGCAGTATTGCGAGTTCGCTGAGCGCATTGCCGATAGCCGACTTGTAGCGCAGGTAGTCACCCATCGCGCGCGCCTGCGACATCACCTGGGGGCTATACATCAGCGGCTCGAATGGGCCGAACACCGGCACCTTGCGCGCCGCCTCGAAGTCGGCTGCCGCCTGCTTCTGCTCCGCCGTGTACTGCGCAGGAGGAATTGTCGGCAAGCGTTCCTCGGCCCGGGCAGCGAGTGCGGTTAGGGTCAAGAGACCCGCCATTGTCATGCGATGAATTTTCATGTGCTCGTCTCTGACTGGAAGCTCGTGTCCCTATGCATAGAGTCCGACGATGGTGTTAACCGCATGCTCTGCCTCGGCCCGATCGGCCATAGTGGTGTCGTCGTTGAAGCCGTAATAGTCGTTCTCGCCGAGCACCTGGAACACCGATCCGTCGCGCCGCGGGATGAACCCAACGTTCCGGTAGAACACCCCGTAGTGGATGTCAGGTTGCGGAATCATGCGGGCCAGCTGGCCGCGCACTGGAATCACGGACTGGTCGTTGAACAGTGCGCGCGCACCGTAGCCGGTTGCGTTGATCAGGGTCTTTTGCCGCAGTGAGGCGAAATCGGCCGGGGTGTGAAATTCCGCAATCTCGATCCTGCCCCGATTGGCGAGGAAGTCTGAAATCAGCATGCGCGTATAGGCGCTCAGGTTGAACATCATCAGCGAATTGCGCCGCAGGTAGCGGGCACCAAACTGATGGCTGCCCGGCGGATAGTCGTCGCTGTGCGGACTCAGGTCGCCGATCAGCTCTTTCTGCAGGTCGGCGAACGGCGGTCGGCCGTCGGCCGGCACACGGGCAGTGGGGTTCAATTCAGCGGCATCCCGCACGTTGTAGGTGTCGATGAATTCGACCGGATCACCCGCCAGTCCGAGCAGATTCTGGTAGGCCTGGAAGGAATTGCGGGCCATGCTTTCCCAGGTTCGCTTGAACGCTGGCGTGGCATGCTCCTCGAGACAAATTCGCGAATCCGGCGTCCAGACTCCGGTCGCAAGCGACGAACGGACGTTCGGCGGTAGGTCCTTCGCGTAGATGGTTACCTCGGCGCCGGCACGCTGCAGCAAGAGCGCCGACGTCAGGCCCAAAGCGCCGCAGCCGATTACTGCGATGTCTCGTGCCCCGGTAGCCATGGCTTTCTGAACGGCAATGCCGCTCGAGCCCCATGACAACGACCAGCCGCTGCCGCCGTGCCCATAATTGTGGACGATGGTTTTATCGCCGATCCGCTCCACATCGAGGCGCGGACCCTCGGCCCGGAACGGCCGGGTGCAGACTGTGATGCGGGTGATCCGATCAGTGGCGGCGCGCAGCCGCGGCAGCTGCAGGCGCCGCGCCGGCGTCGTGTTGCGTGTGCGCAGTAATCCTGCGCCACAGCCCTCCAGCGCGCTCAGCAGGAACGCGGCCCCAGCTCCGGTGAGAAGCTGCCGACGCCCGGTCGCCTTGTTCACACGCTCGCTCCTCGTGCCGGATCAGCTGCGGATTCTAAATGAGAGTGCGGCAGCTCACGCAGGCAGAAGCGCGGGTCTGCGGGCGCTGCGTGATCGCCGTGTTAGCGTGTGGGAGAAGAGTTCGACCGAGCCGCCGGCTGACATACGGGCGGCTCGGTCGAAGCAGACAGGCCGATAGAACTTAAGCTTCTTAGAACCTCACGCGGAAACCAAACATCACGGTCGTCTGGTTTTCGCTTCCCGAGGTTCCAACGGTAGTGCCGACAAATCCGTTGGCAAGACCGTCTTCGACTTCCGAATAGTTCACACCACCATAGATGTCGTAGTGCTTGTTGAAGGCGTAATCGAGCACTACCGACCCTTCCTTGAAGTTGCCCGAGCACAGCAGGCCTGCCGCGGCGCAGCCGACACCCTGTGTCCCGGTCGGGCCAAGGCCGATCGTCCAGCTGTTCTGGGTGATGTAATAGAGGCCGGCGCTGACCGTCCAGCCGGTGGTAAGCGCGTATCTCGCGCCCACCCACTCGAAGTTGTACACGGCGGAGTCGTTGATGTTGATTCCGACGTCGATCGGGTAGGCACCCTGCGCGTCACCGACCGGGTAGTTGGCATTGGCCTTCGTGAGGTGCGAGTAGCCCGCGTAGATCGTGAACTTGTCCGCCGTCGCCGGGGTGTCACCGAGTTCGAAGGTGTATTTGCCCATGATGTTCCACGACGTGTCGTCGGACTCGTAGGCGGCAAGCCCGTTGTTCGGATACGCGCCCGTATACGTGGCGGCGTCATCAAAGGAGGCGCGGAGGTTCACGGCGCCCTTAATATTCTGGTAGGTCGCATCAACGGACAGCCCGGCGAACGTGCCGCCGATGCCGGCGCCGAACGCCTTACCGAACAAGCCCGCGTCCTGCGCGCCGCCGCTGTACATGAGGTTGAGGTGAATCGGGCCGCTCTGGTAGGCGTACTTGAACGAATTGTCCCAACGCGCGGTTTGCGTGCTGCCCGAGCCTCCGTCAAAGCCCGAGTAGCCGAGGAACGAGAACGCATAGGACACTGCCTGCGGGTCGTACACGGCCGTGGCGTCAAGTTGAATAGAATTCTGGCGGCCGATGGTCAGCGTGCCGAGGTCCTTGTTGCTTATACCGCCGTAAGCCTGAGCGTTGAAGAACTGGCCGCAGCGGCTGCTGTCGGCGTTCGCGGTCTGACTCCCCTGCGGGTTGTGGGCATTCTGGGCGATGCTCGCGCAGGCGTCGGTCAGCTGGCCGGACAGTGGATTGATTCCGGTCTCGACTCGTGCCACCAGCGTCGTGTCCTGCGCGATCGCCTCCGATACCCGGACGCCGATCTTGGACTGCTCGAGGCCGCTCTCGGCGGCAGTCGACTGGGATCCCGCGAAATTACGCGTGGTCGNNGGTCGTGAAGGCCTGGTACTCGAGGCCGCCCGGGAGCGTGCTGCTCAGCGGCACGCCCTTACTCTGATAGGCGTAGCCAACGTCGACCGTTCCATAGAGAGTAACTCCGCCCAGCGACAAACTGTCGGGTAACGGGTCTTTCATCTGAGCGTGCGCGGACGTGCAAACCAGCGCCAGTCCCAGCGCTGCTCCGGTCAGATATCTACAGCTGATCATGATGTCTCCCTCGAGTTGCGGAACCGCAGGCGTAACAGCGCTGTAACATACGCCTTTTGGGGTAAAGGCAACAGATCCCGGCGCCGCATCGGGCGATGCCGCAGGCAATTTTGTGCGTCTTGTGTCGTTTTGTTGCGGTGTAGCAACGCACGGTCTCACCCGAAAGAGAGGGCTTTAGCGTCCCGTCGCTGGCCGCGGGCGGGCCGGGCAGGGCGAAAGTCCGGGGACCTGCCGATGTTGGGAATGCAACGCCCTTAGGGCACGGTCAGTAACAATTCCTCACCCGTGTCGCACCGCTCCGCGGACCCGCCGCACCTATAGTGCGCAACGAACGTCCACGGGGGGATTCATGCGCGCCGGAGTGTTGCACTGGCAGCTGCCGGTCGCGCGCCTGGCAGTGCTGATGCTTGGGATCTCCTTGGCGGCCGCGCCAGCGGCTGCGGAGGAGATTTCGCTGCTGGGCGGGCTGACCGATAGCGACGACCACACAACCGGGTCATATGCCTGGGGCCTGGAGTATCGGCAGCACCTGCTCGACCATCTGGATGCCTCGTTCGGCTATCTCAACGAGGGCCATATTTCCGGTCATGACCGTGACGGGGCGGTGCTGCAGCTGTGGGGCAACACCGGCCCGTGGTTCGACCGCTTCAGTCTCTCATTCGGTGCCGGTCCGTACGCCTACTTCGACACCCAGAGTCTATACACCGGCATTGGCTATCGCGACCATCACGGTGTCGGCCTCGCACTCAGCGGTTATCTCAGCTATCCCCTGACCTCCCATTGGTTCGCGGTGCTGCAGCTCGATCAGGTGATTGCGCCGGGAGATGTCGGAACACGCACCGTGATGCTGGGGATGGGCTACCGCCTGGACAGTTTCATTGAGACGCTCGCTCGCTCGGGACAGGACGATCAATCGGCTGCCGTGTCCGCAGCCTCAAATGAGATCGGACTGTTCATCGGTGAGACCATTATCAACGATCCGAGCTCCGACCACTCGACCACCTTCGCCATCGAATATCGGCGCCGCATGATGGAACACGTCGACCTGAGCGCCAGCCTGCTCGATGAAGGCGAAGGCACAGACGGACGTCACGCCGGCGTCGCCGGCGAGGTGTGGCTGGTGCAGGAGTTTCTCGCCGGGCGGCTCGTCACGGGCCTGGGCCTCGGCCCTTACTTCGCGCTGCAGAGATACGACACCGCCGACGGTCGCTCCGGCGCCAGCGTCGTGGGTCTGGCCTCCATGACAGGCAGCTGGCGCTTCACGCGCGTTCTTGCCCTGCGGTTCACCTGGAGCCGCGGATTCACCGGGGATGATCAGGACCGGGACATCCTCACCGCAGGACTCGCCTGGCGCTTCTGAGGCTTGCGGCCCGCGTGACACGGCCGCGCTAGACTCGCGCCATGAGCACCGCAGCCGATTCTGCCGGGGCACCCGCGCTTCCCGACCGCCTGACGCTGATCGGCATCTCGGCGCTCGCCTATGTGCTCAGCGCTGCACTGCACGAGCACCTCGGGCACGCGCTCACCTGCGTCGCCCTCGGCAGCCACGTCACCGAAATGGGCGCCTACTACGTCAATTGCGACGATGCCCGTCTGAGCAGCCTCGGCATCCGGCTGGTGGAGCTGGCGGGCCCGTTCGTTAGCGTCCTGACGGGCGTGGTCTGCTTGCAGTTGTCGCGGCTGCCCCGNNGGGATTTTATTTCCTGTGGCTGCTGGGCGCGCTGGGTCTGATGGACGCTGCCGGCTATGCCTTGTTCTCGGGTGCCTCGGGCCTCGGCGATCTCGGGACGACGGGCGCTGGCGCTCTGCACGGGGTCAGACCCGAATGGCTGTGGCGTGTTGGTTTGTTCCTCCTCGGCGTTGTCACTTACATCTGGGTGATGCGCATCGCGGCAGCGGCAATTGCGCCGCGCGCCACCGGAGCCGGGGATGGCAGGGTCCGTTACGCGCAGCGTATGGCGCTCAGTTCCTACCTCACCGGCGGCGCCGTGGCGGTGCTCATCGGGCTTTGCAACCCGCAGGGTCTCGTGATCGTCGTCACGTCCGCGATTGCGAGCAGTTTCGGCGGGACGGTGGGACTGCTCTTCATGATGCAGTGGCTGCAACGGCAGCCGGACGGGCAGGGCCCCGGGCTTTACTTTGCCCGCAGCTGGGGTTGGATCGGGATCGCAGCCGTCCTCACCGTGGCTTACGCCGCCATTTTCGGCCCGACCCTGCGCCCGTAAGGGTTGCCTACGAGGAGACCCGCAGTTCCGTGGCGCGTGCCTCGGGGCCGAACGCCGTCACCACGATCAGCGCGATGGCGACGACCGCGATGGTCCACGACATGATGAACGCGTAGTTGTTGCCGTGCGATTCGGCGATGCCGGATTGGAACGGTGCCATTTTGGCCATGGCCAGGTTGCCGAGCTGGTAGGCGAAGCCCGGCAGGATCGCGCGAACCGCGGGCGGGGAGAGCTCGTTGAGGTGGGCGGGCACGATGCCCCAGGCGCCCTGCACCATGAACTGCATCAGAAATCCGCCGACCGCGAGCATCACCGCGGTGTGGGACCAGGCCCACAGCGGGATCATCGGTAGCGCGAGGAATGCAGCCAGCATGATCGCGCGCTTGCGCCCGAGGCGTTCGGACAGCGTGCCGAAGCAGATTCCCCCTGCCAACGCGCCGAGGTTCATGACCATGGCAATGCTGCCGGTCGCCGCCGTCGAGAAGCCGTGCTGT